>JABFSB010000530.1 GCA_013140875.1 Acidobacteriota bacterium | reverse complement strand
TGGGTGGTCCGGGGCAGGCCGTGGACGCTGCTCGCCATCGAGCCGCCGACTGCCCAGGAGATACCGATCCGATCGAACACGGCGCCGAGAGACCGCGCGATCGACAACGGATCGTCGGTCATCGCCATGCGATTAAGAGGGATGGATTTTAGAACGCTTTGCTTATAACCTTCGTCCTCAAAAACTGGTCGCACCATAGCGGTTTCGATCCAGCCCGGGGCGACGGCATTGACGCGGATCTTCGGACAAAGCTCGGATGCCAAGGCCTTTGTAAACGAAATTTGCCCGCCCTTCGATGCGGCATAGTTCGAGTAATTCGCCTCGCCCCGCTGACCGGCTGTCGACGACACCATCACGATCGCACCCGACGCCTGTTTCTTCATCGCCGGAACGCAGGCTTTTGTCATCGCCCATGCGGATTTTAGATTCGTGTTCAGCACCTTATTCCAAACTTCCTCCGACATATCCTCGATCGGAGCACCTTCCCAAATACCCGCGTTGCACACCAACAGGTCGATCCGCTCAAGTTTCTCAACCGCCTTGGCAGCAAGGTCGCGGGCTTCGAGCATTTCAGAAACGTCGGCCTGAACTGCGATAGCCTCAACGCCCTTAGCCTCGCACAAACGCACGGTCTCGGCCGCCTCGCCGTCGTTGCTCAAATAGTTGACAACAACATTCGCCCCGCCCTCTGCCAGACGCAAGGCTGTGGCCCGGCCAACGCCTCGCGACGAGCCGGTTACGATGGCAGTTTTCCCAGCAAAAAGGTTCTTCGGAAGCTCGATCTCAACCGGAAGTTCGTTCATATCAACACCAAATTAACCACAGATGGACAAAGATTAACACAGATTTTGCTTCGATTCTTATCAGTGTTCATCTGTGTTAATCTGTGGACAATCTCCGCTTATGCACGACACAAACCTGCTCGAAGATCAACCCATCGCCTGGACACCGACGCCGGAGGTGGTCGAACGCGCACAGCTAACAAAATTCATGCGTCAGGTGGGCGTCACGACCTGGGATGAGCTATATCAATTCTCCATCCGCGACGTGGAAAAGTTCACCGAGGAAGTCCTCAAATTCCTCGATATAAAATTCGATCCACCATACTCAGAGCTTTTGGATATTTCCAAAGGCATCGAGTTCCCTAAATGGTTTTCTACAGCCGCAGACTCCGAACGTTCATCCCTCATCCCTCATCCCTCATCCCTCTCTGCCGGCCTGAACATCACCGAAATGTGCCTAGACCGCTGGCAGACGGATGATGTGAAAGATCAGCCGGCGGTGATTTGGGAAGGCGAGGACGGGTCGAACGAAATGTTGAGTTATGCGCAACTCTCAGACCGCGTTGAGAAATGCGCAGCCGGTTTGCGAGCGGATGGGCTAGGTAAAGGCGACTCTATCGGCATTCATCTTCCGATGATTCCCGAAACAGTGATTGCACTACTCGCGATCAACCGAATTGGAGCGATCGCCGTCCCAGTTTTTTCGGGCTATGGTGTCGAGGCTATCGTAAGTCGGATGAATGCGGTCGGGGCAAAGGCCCTTTTTACGAGTCTCGGTTTTCGAAGACGAGGCAAGGAACTTCATTCATCAGGGCTAGAGGCGGCTGGAAAGTGTCCGACGGTTCGCACGTTATTTTTGATTCCTCCGAAATCGCTAGAGAAACCGCTTCGACAAAGAACTAAGGACCAGATACAACGGTCGCGAACGGAATTTGAAGGATATCTTGCGATGTCCGATGAAGAAAGACACGAGTATCTGCAAACGCAAGAGTTGCTGGCGGCTAAGAAAAATCCTCAGAAACAGCAAGATTCAGTTCACGAATCCGGAGGTGCCAGAATTTCGTTCGAGATATATGACCTTAAGAGAGAGCCCGTTGACTACCCTTCACTCATAGTGTTCTGGTCCGAGCTATTGAATCTGGGAAGTGGGCCCCGCATAGAACCCACCTCCGCCGAAGATCCGCTCATCATCCTCTACACCTCCGGCACGACCGGAAAGCCAAAGGGCATCGCCCACACGCATGCGAGCTTCCCTATCAAAGCGGCTCAGGATATGGCGTTCGGAACGGACGTTGGCAAAGGGACGCGGATCTGTTGGTACACGGACATCGGTTGGATGATGGGCCCGTGGCTGATCTACGGAGCGTTGATAAACGGCGCGACGATCTGCATCTATGACGGCGCGCCCGATTACCCAACGCCCGACCGCATGTGGGAATTCTGCGCGAAGCATAAGGTCGAAGTGCTTGGTATTTCTCCGACGCTTGTCCGGGCCTTGGCTGCTCACGAGGCAGAACCCCCTGTGTCAGCGGGGGGCAAGGATGCGGGCGAGATTTCAACGTTAGAAACAAAACGCGACGATGATGATAGGGCAACGTCCACGCCCCCTGCTTACGCAGGTGGTTCTGCCCCTTTTGAGCGCCACGACCTTTCTGCCTTGCGCATCTTCGCTTCCACCGGCGAGCCGTGGAATCCGGCGCCGTGGTGGTGGCTGTTTGAGAAGGTCGGCAATTCGAAACTCCCGATCATCAACTACTCCGGCGGCACCGAGATCGCCGGCGGGATTTTGATGGGCAATCCGCTTTTGCCGATCAAGCCGTGCTCGTTTCCGGCGCCGTGTCCGGGAATGGACGTCGACATACTGAATGAGAACGGCGAACCGGTGAAGCCCGGCGAAGTCGGCGAGTTGGTCATCAAGCAGCCCTGGATCGGCATGGCCCGTGGCTTTTGGCAGGAAAAGGAAAGATATTTAGAAACCTACTGGAGCCGATTCAAAAACATCTGGGTTCACGGCGACTGGGCGATGCGTGACGCAGACGGCCACTGGTTCATCCTCGGACGCAGCGACGACACGCTGAAAGTCGCGGGGAAACGTGTCGGCCCCGCTGAGGTAGAAAGCCTCCTCGTCGCCCACCCGCTCGTCACCGAAGCCGCCGTTATCGGCGTCCCCGATGAAGCAAAAGGCACGGCGATGGTAGCTTTTGTAGTGTTGAACGATGAGCTTTTAGTGGTGAGTGACGGACATTCTGAATCAAACAACTCATCACTCACCACTCACCACTCATCACTGCAACAAGAGTTGAAAGCTCTCGTCGCAAAGGACATGGGCAAACCGCTCGCCCCGTCCAAAATACACTTCGTCTCCGCCCTGCCCAAAACCCGCAACGCCAAGGTCATGCGACGCGTCATCCGGTCGGCCTATTTAGGCGAAGATCCGGGCGATCTTTCGGCGTTGGAAAATCCGCAGTCAGTTGAAGAAATTAGGGCGTTTAACAAGTAGTTATGAGTTATATTCAGCAATTGTTGACACCGAGGTTATAATGGTCGGAATACCCGCATCTAAGGGGTCGAAGAATTTAGTATTTTCAATCTGATCGGTCCGCTTCGCGATCAACCTTACAAATCCGATGTCCGATAAAAAATATATCTTCCACATTTTATTTTGCGCCGTACTGTGTTTTGCGGCGGTCTTTCCGTTGAATGCCCAGACTGAAGATGAGTTGGTCCAGGCAACCGCAAAAGCAATGGCGCTGATTGAACAGCAGCGGTTTGCCGAAGCGGTGCCTCATCTTGAGGTCGTCGTCAAGGCAATTCCCGACGATGGAAGAATTCGCTTCCTTTACGGTTGGAGCCTGCTGACGAAATCGAAACAGGTGAATAACACCGAAGAAGCGAAGCAGTTGTCCGCGAAGGCTCTTGAGCAATTGAAGGAGGCAAAGAAGCTGGGCTTGAAAGACCCGGCGCTCGATTCGCTGTTAGCGGTAATCAGTGGCGAACCGGCCGCCGACAGTGATGGCCCGGCCTATTCGTTAAATGCCGAAGCCGAAAAAACAATGCACCAGGCCGAAGGCCTTTTCGCCCAATCGAAATATGAGGAAGCGGCCAAGTTATTCGAAAAGGTCCTGACACTCGACCCCAAAGTGTATCAGGCCGCGGTTTCGGGCGGCGATTGCTTTGTGCAGAAGGGCGATTGGGCGACCGCCGAAAAGTGGTACCAACGGGCCATCACGATAGATCCGAACCGCGAAACGGCCTACCGATATTCGGCGACGCCGTTTATGAAGCAGAAAAAGTACGACCAGGCCCGCGAACGCTATATCGAGGCGTATATCGTCGAACCGTATAACCGAATGTCGTCCCGCGGCATTGATCAGTGGTCAGAAATTACGGGCAAAGAGCTCACGCACCCAGCCGTGAACGTGCCGGAGTTCATCTTCGACGCAAAAGGAAAAGCGGCGCCCAAATCAGCTATCGACCCCAAGGATCCCGACGCGTCGCCCTGGCTAGCGTATTTCGCAGCCCGCGAGAGCTGGAAGAACGAAAAATTCGCGAAGGTATTCCCAAAGGAAAAAGAGTACAGGCACTCGCTCGCGGAAGAGGCAGATTCTCTGCGGGCCGCCGTCAAAGCCGCTCAAACCGGGAAATCGTCAAGCAAGCATTTCGAAACGCTCAGCCAGCTCGACAAGGAAGGCCTACTTGAAGCCTACATACTCCTCGCCCGTGCCAACGAAGGCATCGCCGAGGACCATCCCGAATACCTGAAAAATAATCGCCCCAAGCTTCGGCAGTATGTGGCGAATTACGTGATTCAGAAATAGGTTGTCGCCGCCGATGCCCGAAATCTACTCCATCGGCCACGGCCGTCATACATTTAACTATTTCCTTGAATTGCTTCGGCAGCACGAAATCGAGTTCTTATGTGACGTAAGAAGCGTCGCGCGGTCGCGGTGGCCGCAATTTAATGGGATGGTTTTGCGTGAGTTATTGAAGGACGCCGGCATCGGCTACGAGCATCTGCCCGAAACGGGCGGCAGGACAAAACCCAAGCCCGAAGACCTGGCACGCGGTGTAGACCGCATCGTCGAGATCGCGTCCGAGGTGCGAACAGTTATCATGTGCTCCGAATCTCAGCCCCTATCGGCACACAAAACGCCGCGGGCAAATTGTCATCGCGTCGGAATGCTCGCCCCAATGCTTCGTGCACGCGGCGTCGAAAGAATAATCCACATCCTGCCCGACGGCCGCGCGTCCGAGTTCGACGAATCGGCGGTGCCGTCGATTTGGTGATCTCTTCATTATTCCCTATCCGTTATTCGCTCTTCGTTATTTCGGAGAAATCATTTCCGGCTATTTCGGAATAACGAATAACGTAAAACGAATAACTAAGACAGTTCGACCTTAACTCGCACGCTGCAGAACGCGGCGTTTCCCGTAAGGTCGTCTAACACGGTTTCGTCGGTCAGGTCGTTGATGGAAACTCCCGCATGTTTGTCGGCGACATCCAGCTTTGCGCCGCTGCGTTTGTGACCGTAACCGTGCGGGATTGAGACGACGCCATCGCCGATGTTTTCCGTCACCTCAAGCGGCAACTCGACCGAGCCGACGCGGGAAGTTACACGCACCGTCTGTCCATCCCGCAAATTCAAACGCTCGGCGTCGGCCGTACTCATCATCAGCGTGCAGCGGTTCTTTCCCTTCATCAAAAGCTCGCTGTTGTGCATCCACGAATTGCAATCACGCAGGTGTCGGCGGCCGATCAGGCTGAACGGAAAATCACCGTTCGCGGCGGATTCAGGTTCCCGCCTCAATCTTTCAAGATCGTTCACCAGAATTTCGGGGGCAAGGTCGATTCGTTTCTCCGCGGTCATCAGCCGATCGGGCAGACACGGCTGAAGTTCGCCCAGATCGATCCCGTGCAGCGATTCTTTCAACTTGTCGAGCGAGAGCTGATACTTCCCGAACGCCAACGCCATCGAAAGTTTCACCTCCGGCGGTTCTGCCTTCAATGGTTCGGCCTTTCCCGCTAAGCGGTGAACGAGTTCCTGAAAAATTTCCCAGTCGTGTTTCGCGTTCGGGTCTTTAACAAACAGCGGCCCGGAATATTTCGCCGTGTTCCGCACGGCAAATGTGTTGAAGATAATGTCGTAGTGCGAGCTTTCCAGATTCGTCACTGGCGGCAAGATCAGGTTGGCATGCCGGGTCGTTTCGTTCAAATAAATATCGATCGAAACCATAAACTCCAGCTTCCCCATGGCCGCGTTTAGCCTCGCGCCGTTCGGCGTGGACAGCACCGGATTGCCGCAGCTTGTGATCAACGCTTTGATTTGCTCGCGGCCTTCCGTCTCGATCTCTTCCGCAAGCGCCGCCACGGGCAGCTCGCCCATAAATTCCGGCAGTCGTCTGACGCGGCTTTGCCACCGATTGTAAATGTCTCCGCCTTTTGAAGTGTGCAGCAGATCGAAAGCCGGCGACGTAAACATCGCTCCGCCCGCCCGGTCGAAATTGCCCGTCAAAATATTGATCGCATTTATCAACCACTGACACAG
>JABFSB010000208.1 GCA_013140875.1 Acidobacteriota bacterium | reverse complement strand
GATCAAGCCGGATATCCGTGCTATAACTCGTCTCGTGCCGCCCAGCGGCAATCTTGTTCAGGGCCAATCGGAACTGCCGATCGACCCGCAGTTGGCGAAGGAAGCGGCTGCGATCATAGCCGCCAGCCAGAACCATTACGGCGGAAGCGAAGGCGACAGCAACCTAAGAAAGGCCGTCGCGGAAAAGATCGCGAAGTATAACGGTATCAGCGTCGATGTAGACGCGACGCCGCTGGAATTGATGATCACGAACGGCGGGACCGGGGCGTTGATTGGCTTGACGCAGGCGTATCTTCGCGGTAAGTCGGCGTTGGTCTTTGAACCTTATTATCCTTACCACCGCAGAATTCTGGAAGAGTTCGGCGGGAAGACGGAATCGTTCGAACTTGACCCGGAGCTGAAATTTGAAAAGGATGCGTTGCTTGCCCGCTGCAAGGATCTGAAAGACCGGACGGAATTTCCGTTGAAGGCGATCATCGTATGTTCACCGGCGAATCCGACCGGCAAGGTGATGTCGCAGGCTGAGTTGGAAGACATCGCCGACGTGGCGAAAGAACTTGATCTGCTGGTGATCTCGGACGAGGTTTATGAGCATTACGTCACAGGCGAAAATCCGCACACGCCGATCGCGACGCTGCCGGATATGCACGAGCGGACGATCACGGTAAATTCGTTCTCGAAATCGTGGAACATATCGGGATGGAGGCTCGGCTACGCCTACGGCAAGGGCGAACTGATCGCTCCGATAAACAATGCCGCGAATGTGATCTATGTTTGCCCCGCGACGCCGCTGCAGGCCGCGTTGTCTAAAGTGCTGATGGCCGACAGTGAATACTATTCGAAGCTCCGCGATAAATTCGACGGCAAACGTCATTCATTTTCCGCAGGCCTCCGCGAGCTCGGTTTTAACATCTATGATTCGGGCTCGGCGTTCTATATTTGGGCACGAATTCCATCGGACTTTGCGGACGCCATCACCTTCAACGAAATGCTGATGGAAAAAGCAGGCGTCGGCATGACGCCCGGAGCCGCGTTTGCCGATACAGACACTTGGGACCCGTACGTGAGAATTTGCATCGCGAGGGAAGATACGGTTCTGGAAGGGGCGATGGAAAAACTTAGCGGAGTGTTGAGTTAACCTGGGTTATTATCAAGGTTATTATCAAATTATGAGCTTTATCAGCGACAGGATCACTATTAACCCGAAGCAGTGCGGCGGCAGGCCATGTATTCGGGGAATGCGAATCCGAGTTAGCGACGTGTTGGATTTATTCGCGGCAGGACTCTCTTCTGAACAAATACTAGAAGACATGCCTGATTTGGAGGCCGATGACCTGAAAGCCGCATTGCAATACGCCGCGCGAAACTTTGATCACCCGGTTCTTCCCGTTGCGGCATGAAGCTTTGGATCGATGCACAACTTTCGCCGGCGATCGCATCGTGGATCAGTTCGAATTTTGATTTTGAGGCGATCGCTATTCGTGACATCGGTCTTCGCGAAGCGGAAGATCTTGCTATCTTCATGGCCGCCAAGCGAGAAGATGCTTTCGTTGTTACCAAGGACAAGGATTTCGTGATCTTGTTGGACCGTTTTGGGCCTCCTCCTAAAATAATCTGGTTGACTTGTGGCAACACGTCAAACTTTCGGCTCAGGTCAATATTGCAGGAATCGCTCTTACAGGCTTTGGAATTATTGGACGGCGGTGAAACTCTCGTGGAAATTAATTCTTCCGATTAACATATGTTTGTAAAAAAATGCCTTGCTCTTCTGCTTTTTGTTGCGTTCGGTGCACCAACTTTTTTAGCACGTGCCGACGACGGCATGTGGACGTTTGACAATCCGCCGCTGAAGCAGTGGAAGGAGCGTTATAACTTTGAGCCGTCGAAGGGATGGCTGGACAAGGTGCGGCTGGCGTCGGTGAAATTTCCGGGTGCGTCGGGCGTGTTCGTTTCGTCGAACGGGTTGATCGCGACGAACCATCACGTTGCGTCCGGGTTTATCGAACGGCTTTCAACCAAGGAACGCGACCTTCTTAAAAATGGATTTTACGCCAAGACGCAGGCGGAAGAATTAAAGGTGCCGGACGGCAACGTCTCGATACTGGAATCGTACGACAACGTGACGGAACGCGTGCACAACGCGGCGAAGTCGGGCACGAGCGATGCCGACTCGGCGACGAAGCGCACGGCCGAGATTGCGGCGATCGAAAAGGATTGTCCAACGGCCTTGAGATGCGAGGTCATCTCGCTTTATAGCGGCGGCGAATATTGGCTCTATCGATTCAAGCGTTATACCGACGTGCGTCTGGTAATGGCTCCCGAAGAGCAGGCCGCGTTCTTTGGCGGCGATTACGATAATTTTGTTTATCCTCGCCACGATCTCGATTTCACATTCCTGCGGGTTTACGAGAACGACAAACCTGCCGCGACGCCGAATTATCTAAAATGGTCGGCGACCGGTGCTCCCGATGGTGAATTCGTCGTTGTCTCGGGTTATCCAGGTTCGACCGCGCGGCTGCTGACAGTCTCACAGCTCACGTACCAACGCGATGTCGGCAACCCGCTGCAGGAAAAGGTTTGGAAGACGCGGCGGAAGGTGTTGGAAGATTATTCGAAACGAAACGCGGAAGCCCAGCGACAAGCCAATCCCGGAATGCGTTCGCTGGCAAATTCGTTGAAGCGGCTCGAAGGCCAGCAGAACGGTCTGCTGAATCCGCGCAATTTCGCTCGTAAGGAAGCGGAGGAAAAAGATCTTCGCGACAAGCTTGCAGAGAAAGCCGAACTGAACAAGCAGTATGCCCCGGCCTGGGAAGCGATCGCGAAAGCGAATGCCGATTTGCCGTCCAAGGCAAATCAGCTTGCGTTTTCGAGCCTGGGGTCTTCCCGGCTGGCGACGATCGCACAGCAGATAGTTACGTATCACATCGAGACCGCAAAACCGGACGGCGAGAGATATCCGGAGTTCCGCGACACGCGGCTTGAGGCCTTCCGTTCTTCGTTGCTGTCACCGGCACCGATATACCTCGACATGGAGGAGGCTGCGTTGACGGCCTGGATGGTCGAGGCGCGAAACTTGCTCGGCGCAAATGATCCGTTCGTCAAGGCCGCTCTCGGCGAAGCTGAACCGGCGGAAGTCGTCGGCAAAGCGGTCCGCGAGACCAAGCTGACCGATCCCGCCGTCCGCAGGTCCCTGCTTGACGGCGGAGCGGCCGCAATCGCGTCGTCGACCGATCCGATGATCATGCTCGCCCGCCGTGTTGAACCGGTTGTTCGGGCATTGCGCGATTGGAACGAGAAGAATGTGATCAACGTAGAGACCGCAAATGGCACTCGTATCGCTCAGGCAAGATTCGCCGTTTACGGAAAGAACATTCCGCCCGACGCGAATTCTCAGCTACGCATAGCTTACGGCGTCTTGAAAGGTTATGAAGAAGACACGACGTTGGTACCTTTCCGAACCACGTTTTTCGGACTCTACGATCGGGCGTTAAGCTTTGACGAGATGCCGCCGTTCAATCTGCCGGCGAGTATTAAGAACGCGCGCACAAAGATCGATCTTTCGACGCCGCTGAACTTCGTTTACACCGCCGACACCATCGGCGGCAACAGCGGCTCGCCCGTTATCAACCGCAAGGGCGAGGTCGTCGGCCTTAACTTCGACAGCAACAACCAGAAACTGTCCAACCGCTATTGGTACATCGAAGAAGCCGAAGGCTCGCGCGCCGTTGGCGTCCATAGTGCCGGAATTATCGAGGCGTTGCGGAAGATTTATGACGCGAATGAGTTGGTGAACGAACTCATCGGTAAATAGCGCGTCACGACGGCGTGTTAAAAACACGTGTTTGCGATAGTGATGAATTTGCTGCTTTTTTTGTGACCGTACTCGATCCCGTTCCAGTCAATTAGTGATGCCGTAAGGCGTTCAAAGTCTTGCTGCGTGCGGTCGGGATACGCAGCCTTCCAGCCCTGACAGGAGCGTTTTCGGACAATCCCGCGAATTGAAGAACGAAGGCCGGGCAGGTAGAGCGAAGGATTGAGAGCCTCGTTGAGATGGTCTGAGATAAAGGGTGCGAGAAGATCGAGTCGCCCGGCCGGTTCGTTCATCACCCAGACGCCATTCTTTAAGACCAAGGTTGGCCGACGCGTCACGTTACCAATGGCGATCGATTTGACCAGGCCCTGGTAAAACAACATGCCCGCGTAATTGGCATAAAGATCGGCATTTGAAAACACACCGCCTACGAACGTTCCATAATAGGTCGATTCGGTCATCTTTCCCCATGACACTGATTTTTTTACCGCCTCGGCGTCGGTCATTCCCTCCGCGACGGACTTTTTATGGATGCGGTAATATGTGTAGCCTTGCTGAAAAAAGTGCGCGATCTTGTCGGTGCCGAAACTGTGGCCGTACATTTTGACCGTCGGGCTGATCGTGAAATAGTCGCTTGGCAGGTAAACGAATATAGACTGTCGATAACCGGTCTTGAACCTGGCCGGTTGAGCACGGAATTTGTGCGAATTCATCCAGGTTCCGGAGCGGGTAAATGGTATCGTCCCGTCGCCCAAAAGCTCGAAAACCGCCCTTGCAACGGCGTCTTCCGAGCGGAGATGGGCTAGTCTCTTCGATCTGGACGGCGTATCGCAATCTGAACGCTTGCTTTCCCGACACTCTTGCAGCCTTGCGATCTCGATATTGATCTTTTCGATCGCTTTGTGAAGATTGTCTTCAACATATTCGGCGACCTCTTCACCGATATCGGCCAGAGGCTCGGGCGGGAGATTGTATTGATCCGTTTCGAACGCAAATAAGGCCGGCGCGCGTGAGAGCAAAGCGATCAGAAAACATAAGGATAAAATTTTCGGCTTCATGGTTAAGAGTACTTAGCCGAGGATAAGGCAAGTGCGACGAAAAGCACAAACAGATTCGCGGCCGATTCGTGTCTTAATTTCAATCTTTCTTTCTTTGCGTCTTTGCGTCTAGGCAGGAAGCAAAATTCTTTCTCCCGCAAAGACGCGAAGATGCAAAAGAACAAGGTAAGGATCTAAACTCGGCGCTAAATTTTGAACACACACCACAGAAGCTTTCGGCTATCTTTCGGAGCATGCGTTATTATTGACACAGGATTATGCACTATCACTTGATCGGAATTTGCGGTACGGCAATGGCTTCTCTGGCCGGTATGCTGCAATCGCGGGGGCACGAAGTTACCGGATCGGACCAGAATGTTTATCCGCCGATGTCGACCCAGCTTGAGGCTTTGGGAATTAAAATTCTCAACGGCTACCGGCCGGAAAATGTCGATATCGGCGGCGAAATCACCGTCGTCGGCAACGCAATTTCGCGCGGGAATCCGGAGCTTGAGGAAGTTCTCAATCGCAAACTGCTTTACCGTTCGCAGGCAGAGATCGTTCAGGAAGAATTTATCCGCGGCAAGCGTTCGCTGGTCGTCGCGGGTACGCACGGCAAAACAACGACGACGAGCATTGCCGCATGGGTGTGTGAGGTCGGCGGTCTTGATCCGGGTTTTCTGGTTGGCGGCATAGTGCAGAATTTCGACGCTAGTTTTCGTGTAACCAGCGGCGACCATTTTGTTATCGAAGGCGATGAATACGACACGGCATACTTCGACAAAAAACCGAAGTTCATGCACTATCTGCCCGAAATCGCGATCGTCAACAACATTGAATTCGACCACGCGGACATTTATCGCGATATTTACGAGATCAAGTTTCAATTCTCGCGTTTGATGAATCTCGTCCCCGGAAACGGCCGCGTTATTTGCGGTATCGATTCACCGGTTGTCAGGGAAGTGCTTGCCGAGATGGATGGAAAGCTGTTTACAACGGTCGAAACGTTCGGTTTGAGCGACGATGCAAAATGGCAGGGCCGTTACATCGACTTCACCGGGGAAAGGACCAGATTCACGGTTTTTCGGGATGGTGTACGATGGGGCGAATTCGAGACCTATTTGATAGGAGAGTTCAATGTTCGCAATTGTCTCGCGGTGATCATCGCGGCGGATGCCTGGGGAATTTCCGCGGAAAGGATTCAACAAGCGTTCGACACGTTCAAATCCGTCAAGCGGCGAATGGAAGTTCGCGGAACGGAAAGAGGCGTGACCGTGATCGACGATTTTGCTCACCACCCGACGGCGGTAGAGGAAACTCTCAAGGCGCTCCGAATGAAATACGAAGGGCGGCGTCTTGTTGCCGTGTTCGAACCTCGGTCGTGGTCGTCGCGGCTTGCCGTTTTTCAGGAGCCTTACTCAAAAGCATTTTCTTACGCGGACTATGTCATCATCGCGGGCGTCTACAATACTTCAAAGGCAAGCGAAC
>JABFSB010000554.1 GCA_013140875.1 Acidobacteriota bacterium | reverse complement strand
ACCCGATCAGCCTTATCCCGCTCGCACTCGGGGCGCACTGGGGAGAGGTAGCTCCGTTCGTGCTTCAATCCACGTCGCAGTTTCGTGTACCGACACCGCCGGCTTTGAACAGCACGGAATATGCAACGGCTTTCGATGAGGTGAAGCGGTTTGGCGGCGACGGCGTCAATACGCCAACCGAACGCACAGCCGAGCAGACCGAGATCGGAACTTACTGGGCCTATGACGGAACGCCGAGCCTGTGTGCTCCGCCCCGTTTGTACAACCAGATAGCGGCCCAGATCGCCGAGCAAAGAAGATCGAATGTCGTCGAGACGGCTCGGCTTCTGGCGCTCATAAACACGGCGATGGCAGATGCCGGGACGTCGAGTTGGGAATCCAAATACCATTACGCATTCTGGCGGCCGATCACCGGTATTCGCGAGGCCGATGCGGGCACGGGCCCGACGGGGCTCGGCGACGGCAATCCGGCAACGGTCGGCGATCCGACGTTTTCGCCGCTCGGCGCACCGGCCAGCAATTTGACCGGCCCGAACTTCACGCCGCCGTTTCCGGCTTACCCGTCGGGCCACGCGGTATTCGGCGGAGCGCTCTTTCAAACGCTTCGTAATTTCTACGGCACCGACCGCATTGCGTTTACTTTTGTTTCGGATGAATTCAACGGCGTGACGGTGGACAATCAGGGGAACGTTCGGCCGCTCGTCCCGCGGACGTTCTCGCGGCTTTCACAGGCCGAGGAAGAAAACGGTCAGAGCCGAATCTATCTCGGCATCCACTGGTCCTTCGACAAAACGGCGGGAATAACGCAGGGACGACGGGTCGCCGATTACGTTTTTAGAAACGCATTCGGGCCGCGCCGAAATTAACATTCTATTTTTCCGACAATGCTTTTTCCAGTTCATCGATGACGACAGTACGGAACGCGAGCTTATCGTTTTCGCGAAAGATCTCGACCGTGCTGTCTTCATGCACCTGATTCTGGATCAGTGCTTCCGAAAGTTCGTCCTCGACATATTTTTGAAGAGCACGTTTGAGCGGGCGGGCGCCGTAGCTGCGTTCGGCAAAGGTCTTTTCGATCAGCCATTTGCGGGCGTCGGGATTGAGGATCACACAGAGCGAACGGTTCGTCAGAATTTCGTTCAGCTTGCCGATCTGAAGGTCGATGATCTGCGAAAGATCGTCTTCGTTCAGCTCATCGAAGATGATTATCTCGTCTAGGCGATTGATAAATTCCGGGGCAAAAGTTTGCTTGACCTGCGACAGGACCTGCTCTTCCATCTTTTCACGCGACGCATCCGCATTACCCTGAAAACCCATCGAAGTGCGTTTTTGGATGAACTTTGCACCGATATTCGAGGTCATTATGAAAATGGCGTTGCGGCAATCTACCGCGTTGCCCTGGGCGTCGGTGAGTACACCGTCCTCAAACACCTGAAGCAGGACGTTGAAGAGATCGGGATGAGCTTTTTCAACTTCATCGAACAGCACGACCGAATAGGGTGAACGGCGAAGCTTTTCAGTAAGCTGGCCGCCCTCTTCAAAACCCACATATCCCGGAGGCGAGCCGATGAATTTCGCTACCGCGTGCTTTTCCATAAACTCGCTCATGTCAAAGCGGATCAGCGTGCGTTCGGTACCGAAAAGATATTCGGCCAGCGTGCGTGCGACCTCGGTTTTACCCACGCCCGTCGGCCCGAGAAACAGGAACGAACCTACCGGACGGCCGGGATTTTTCAACCCGGCGCGCGAGCGTCTGATCGCTCTCGCCAACGCCGATATCGCCGGCCGCTGCGAGATGATGCGTTTGTGCAGTTCGGTCTCGATATTTAAAAGCTTTGCCGCCTCTTCCTGTTTGATCGAAGACACGGGAACTCCAGTCCACCTTGCGATCACTTCATCGACATCATCCTTTGTCACCTCGACCGCGAAAAACGAATCTTCAAGCGTCTTCAGCTCATAGGAAATTATCTGGTCCTCATTTGCGGCGGCGCGTTTCCAGTTAGCGACCGTCTCCTTCCACGACGGCTCACCAGTATTTTCGTGCTGGTATTTCAGTTTTGCCCGCGCACCTGCCTCGTCCAAAACGTCGATGGCTTTGTCCGGCAGGAATCGATCGGGAATGTATCGATTGGATTGGAAAACGGCAGCTTCGAGTGCATCTTTGGAATATCGGATCTGGTGAAACGCCTCGTACCGCTCGACGACGCCTTTGATGATCTGTAGGGCCTCGGCCTCACTCGGCGGCTGGACCTTGACCGACTGGAAACGGCGTTCCAAAGCTCTGTCTTTTTCGATGCTCTTGCGATATTCGCCGGGCGTGGTCGCTCCGATTACCTGTATCTCACCGCGTGACAGCGCCGGTTTGAGAATGTTCGCCGCATCGAGCGTCCCTTCGGCTGAACCGGCCCCGACCAGCGTGTGCAGCTCGTCGATGAAAACAATGCTTTCCTCGTTTTCCTTGAGCTCGGCCATGATCTTTTTTAATCTTTCTTCGAACTGGCCGCGGTATTTCGTACCTGCAACCACGAGCGAGAGATCGAGGGCAAGGATACGTTTGTTTTCGAGAAAACTCGGCACCGAATGATCGACTATCTTCTGTGCCAGCCCTTCGATGATCGCGGTTTTGCCAACGCCCGATTCACCGATCAGCACCGGGTTGTTCTTTGTGCGGCGGCAAAGTATCTCGATCAGGCGTTCGATCTCGGCCTCGCGCCCGATAAGCGGATCTAGTCTGCCCTGGGCCGCGTCCTCCGTCAGGTCGCGGGTGAATTCCGAAAGATTCGGCGTCTTCGAGCCTTCCGCCGGTGCCGCCTGGGCCACGGGCAATCCCTGCTGACGGCCAAGCTCGTCGCGAATGTCCTGGGCGCGCATACCGAGTTGGAACAATATCTCCGCGGCAACCGAACGCTCTTCGCGGGACATGCCCAAAAGCAAGTGCTCGGGGCCGATGAACCGGCTTTTTAAATGCCGGCTCTCTTCGCTTGCATAGAAGAGGATTCGCTTGGTTTCGGGTGCAAGGTGAAGCTCGGCCGATTGCGGAATGCGG
Source organism: Acidobacteriota bacterium (assembly GCA_013140875.1). GTDB lineage: Bacteria > Acidobacteriota > Blastocatellia > Pyrinomonadales > Pyrinomonadaceae > OLB17. Next base: position 3,311 of record JABFSB010000554.1, on the reverse strand, counting down.
TTGCGGAGAACTATTCGCTCCTCGACCTCTTTTCGAACGGAATCGACCGTTATGCCGCGGCGGCCCGGAAAATAGCGGGCGGCTAAAGTCTTATCCTCACGCATTAAGCCGAGCAAAATGTGTTCCGGCGCAATGACCGGCGAACCGTACTGCAGTGCCTCGTACCGGGCGAAAAAAATTACACGTCGAGACCTTTCGGTATAGCGTTCGAACATAAAATCAGCGCTTCACCTTTCGCTAAATGTACTAAACTTACCATCGCGAAGGCTTCTGCAGAGGCTTAAAGCTATTCAAAATCGACAATTTACAAACTTGGTCAGATAAAAGTTACAAACGAGCGCAAAATCCATAATTCTGCCCCGTCGGTCCGCAAGCGTCCCGCTTGCGAGAGTTCGAAGAACGAAAGTCCGCGTTAGCCAACCAGGCCTGAATCAGCGCGTTACGCCGCCGGAGCACACGGCCGTCGCAATCGGGACGCTCGCGGTCCCAGGTCAGTTCGTCATCTTAGAACTCGAATCGACCTTTATCTTTTCCGGCGCCGGTATCTCTACGATCAATGGCTCACGGTTTTTACCAATCCCTTTTAGCACGCCGGCCGCCGACCCAAGCTCGACCTTGGACGAGAGCACTCGTGAAACTCGTTTCGGGAGCAGCATAGGAGCAATGCTCGCAACCGAATCCGCCAACGCTACGATATCTCCGCCGCCCGACCAATGCTGTCGGACGACCGAGGCATCCGAGCGGTTTATTAGGCGCAACAACGTCAGAGCGGCAACGTAAATATCGTCAACCTGGCCGATGAAAGGAAAGAAATCGGGAATGATATCGAGCGGCGAGATGACATAAACGATCGCCGCCAAAAACAAAGCCTTTTCGGCCGTCGGAACGCGCGCGTCTTTAAGAAGCCGCCCCAAGAGCGTAACCATATTCGGCAGAAACATCAAAAAATTTCGCATTCTGCCCTTGGCTTCACGTTTTATTCCGCGTAACTCTTTTCTATCTGCCATAACAATATCGGTCATTCGCTCGTTCTTCCTGTTCGTATACTTAAAGTCTAAGAACAACGCGCGCTTTGTGCAAGTTTTAACGCGCAACGTTGTATGGTAAATTCGTTCGGAGTTCAAGCTTTCGGCTTGCTCTTCACGGCAGAAGAAACAAGCTGAAGCTTGAACTGCGGAACTTATGATCCTTCAAACCATCCGCTCGCGAGCCGCCGCCGATCCTCAGCACATTATCTTGCCCGAGGGCGAAGACCCGCGGACCATTCAGGCCGCCGAAATCTGTTCACGCGATAAGATCGCCAAAATCACCGTTATCGGAAATGAAGAAAAAGTGCGGACAGCCGCCGCCCAAACAGGCGCGAATCTGAACGGCGTGTCGATAATCGATCATCGCACCGCGTCCGATTTCGGAAGAATGGCAACGCTCTACTACGACCTGCGTCGTGCAAAAGGGGCAACTCTGGAAGAAGCCGAACAGACCGTTAAAGATCCGCTTTACTACGGCAATTTGATGGTCCGCGAAGGCAAGGCCGACGGCTCGGTCGCCGGCGCGACCAACACGACCGCCCACACGGTTGCCGCGGCACTCCGCTGTATCGGCGTTCGCGCCGGGTTCAAGACCGTTTCAAGCTTTTTCCTGATGGTTGTGCCGGACAGAAAATTTGGCGAGAAAGGTGCGATGATCTATGCCGACTGCGGCGTCGTAATAGATCCGGACGCGGGTGAGTTGGCCGAGATCGCGATCGCATCCGCCGAATCCTGCCGTGCGCTGCTGCAGGCGGAACCGTGCGTTGCGATGCTTTCCTTTTCGACCAAAGGCAGTGCAAACCACAAGTCGATCGACAAGGTCATCGAAGCCGTAAAAACGGTTCGTGCCCGAGTGCCCGATTTGAACATCGACGGCGAGCTTCAGGCGGACGCAGCCTTGATTCCTTCGGTAGGCGAATCGAAAGCGCCCGGTTCCGCCGTCGCCGGCCGGGCCAACGTCCTCATCTTCCCGGACCTGAACGCGGGAAACATCGCCTACAAATTGACCGAACGCCTGACCGGCGGCACCGCCATCGGCCCGATCCTCCAGGGTCTGGATAAACCCTGCAACGATCTTTCCCGCGGCTGCAACGCGGACGATATCGTCGACGCGGTCGCGATAACAGCCGTGCAGGCCCAGGCCCGCAATTCTTAGAAATCGAGTGGGTTTGTCGAAAATTTGATAGACTTTGCCTATGTCGTTGACCATCACTCTACCAAATCGAATTCAGCAGCATCTTGAATCCGGATGGGGAGATGCCCTGCCACGAAAGGCCAAGGAGGCACTCGCGGTCGAGGGCTTTCGTTCGGGTATATTGAGCGTCGGTGAAATCGCGGAGATGCTTGGCCTTTGCATCAACGACGCCGACGGGTTTCTTAAAGAACGCGGTCTCATGGCGATAGAGAGCATTGACGAGATCGATCACGGCTCTGAAACTTTGGAAAATTTACTCGCCAAATGATCGTCATCGCTGATACCTCTCCCCTCAACTATCTTATTCTGATCGGGGAAATCGAAATTCTGCCTAAGCTTTTCGGAAAAGTACTGGTCCCAAAGGCTGTGTGGAAAGAGTTATCGGCGTTAAACTCTCCGGATGCCGTAAAGGATTGGATCGTCGCCAAGCCGACCTGGATCGATATTCACTCACCGACCTTAATCGACGAAACGATTAGCTTGGGATCGGGAGAAACCGAAGCGATTTCGCTCGCCCACGAGTTGCAGGCTGATCTTGTTTTGATCGACGATCGAAAAGCACGTATCGCTGCGATCGATCGAGGGCTGAACGTCGCCGGAACAATTAACATTCTGGAATCGGCGGCGAGACGAGGAATGGTCGATTTACGAATCGCATTCGCCGATCTGCAAAAAACCAACTTCAGAATCGCCCCACCTCTACTTGCCGAGATTTTGAACAGAAGTTCTTGAGTCCGCCCGACTATGCTTCGGCGGCAGCATTCCAACCTAAAGCACGCAGGCCCGCCGCTTTGAAAGCCTCCATCGTCGTCCGATACGACCCGCCGCCGTAACTGATGCGGGCGACGCCGAGGTCGGCAAGATGTTTCGACGCGGGCACGCCGGGCCAGACCAAAATATTCACCGGCAGGGGCGATTCCGCACAAAGTTTTTCGATGAAATCCGGGTCGATCAAGGCCGGGGCGAAAAAGCCGCTGGCACCTGCTTCGGCATAGGCATGGGCGCGGTCGATCGACTGTTTCAGGTGATCTTTGCTAGGTGTGCTTGTGTCGCGTGACAGAAAAACATCCGTACGCGCATTTATAAAT
>JABFSB010000114.1 GCA_013140875.1 Acidobacteriota bacterium | reverse complement strand
GAAGCGTTTTCTAAAGCCGGCAGCAAGCCGAAAAGGTCGATGGTATTCGTTGCGGTAACCGGTGAAGAGTACGGCTTGTATGGGTCGAAATTTTGGGCCAAGAATCCGACGTGGGACATAAAAAAGGTCGCGGCCGATCTTAATCTGGACGGCATCGGCTCGGAAGTTTACGGGCCCGTGAAAACAATGGTCGGCTATGGTGCCGAGCATTCCACCCTCGGCCTAATGCTCGACGACGCCGCAAAACAGTTCGGTATCACGGTGATAGCCGATCCGATGCCGGATGAGAAGGTATTTTACCGCTCCGATCATTACTCGTTTGTCGAACGCGGCGTACCCGCCCTCATGATCCTGGGTGCTCCCGCCGGCGAAAAAGAGGCGTGGATGAAACGCATCAAGGACTGGGAAAAGACCGATTATCACCAACCCGGCGATACCATTCAGCCGAATTGGGCGTGGGAAGGACCGGAAACCGTCGCCGAGGTGATGGCAATTCTCGGATGGCGAATCTCCGAGGCCGCCGCGATGCCGAGTTGGCTGCCGACGTCGCGATTCGGGAAACTAGAACGCGGAAATACGAAAGAGATTCCGGAAGAGAACTAATGGCGACGCGAAGCTGCACAGCCGAGGAGCGGACTTTCTTACCAAACCCCGCTCCTCGCCTTTTATTTCAGATGCACTTAAACAGTGTTAAGGATCACTTTGGCGGTTTCCGAAGGAATAGAGACAAATACGAAGTATTTTTTGGGGTATAGATAATCCTCTCCTTCATCATCGATCACCCTGACGTAATCCGACCGGGCGGCCGACTCGTCAGGCAACAACTGGTAAATTTTCCGCGGCGTAAGCAAAGCTTCCTGATCTGCAAAGACACAAACTGCGAATTCGTTTCTTTTGGCCATGAAATTATTTAATCAAGATAGCGTTTAATACGCAAAAACTTCTTCCCGATACCGTGAGCTTCAAACCAGTGAACCTCGGCTATGCGAACATCTCCGTTTTCCAACTCGACCTCGACCGTTCCCTTCAATTTACGCCACCTTCCCCGACCGAATTCTTCCTGCAGAAACGGCAAAATTCTGATCTTGCTTCCGATCGCGATGATCTCAATATTCGAAATCTCACCGAGAATCTTGAAATCCATTAGAGCAACATCATCGCAGGGCTTTCGAGCATTTGCTTGAACGTTTGCAGGAACTTTGCTCCGGTTGCTCCGTCGATCGCACGGTGGTCGCAGGACATTGTTACGTTCATGATGCTGCGGACGGTTATCTGGCCGTCGCGGACCACAGGCGTCGGGTTGGCTCCGCCGATGGCGATGATCGCGGCTTCGGGTGGATTGATGATCGCGGTGAACTCCTTGATGCCCATCATGCCGAGGTTACTGATCGAGAAAGTCGCGCCCGTATATTCTTCAGGCTGCAGCTTTTTGGCCTTAGCTTTTGCCGCTAGATCTTTGATCTCGGCCGAGATTTCGGAAAGGCCTTTCAAATTAGCTCCGCGAACGACTGGCGTGATCAGGCCTTCGTCGATTGCCACCGCAACGCCGATATCGGCCTGTTCGTAAAAGCGTACATGCTTATCCTGATACGACGCATTCACCCACGGGTGCTTGAGCAGCGACATCGCGGCCGCCTTTACGATAATGTCGTTGACGCTGATCTTTGAATCGTCGTCCAGGTTTGCGTTGATCTGCTTGCGCGTTGCAAGAAGGTTGTCCATCTCGATCTCGACCGTAAGATAAAACGTCGGGATCGGGCCGATCGATTCCGCCAAACGGCTCGCGATAACTTGACGTATCTTCGATGTATTCTCATCGCGGAACGGCGAAGCACCGACGATGGTGGATGGCGTAAATGGTTTTGATGCTGCGGCCGGTCTTGCCTTTCCGCCGTCGGCAAGGGCTTCCTCGATATCGCGTTTTATTATCCGGCCTTGCGGGCCGCTTCCGGCGATTGACCGAAGGTCGATTCCGTTGTCCGCCGCCATGCGCGCCGCAATCGGCGAAACGATCATCCGGCCGTTCGATTTAGGGGCGTCTTCTTTGACGGGCACACTCGCTACCGCTCGTGTTTCCGCCTGTGGAGCGGGTTGCTCTTTTTCCGCAGGCGACTCAACAACCACAGGCTCAGTCGGTTCAGCCTTTTTGGCCGATCCGTTCGACGAACTCTCGCTCAACAACGCCGAGATATCCTCGCCTTTTTGGCCGATGATCGCGATCGCCTCGCCCAGCGCGGCCGTGTCTCCCGCGCCTTTCAATATCTTCAAAAGCGTGCCGCCCGACAGTGCCGTCATTTCCATCGTCGCCTTGTCGGTATCGACCTCGGCCAGCGTTTCATTCGCCTCGAAAGCTTCACCCTCGTTTTTCACCCATCGGGAGATCTGTCCTTCTTCCATCGTCGGTGAAAGCTTCGGCATTAAGAATTTTTCAGCCATAAAATTAAAGTTTCCGATTCGTCGAGATCATCCGCAGACGTTCTTCCCGCGACTTTTTAGGTTCGTTATAGCCCTTGTCTCCGTAAGGCTCCAGCTTTTCAAGCCATAGGTCCTCGAGCGTTTCAAGATCGGCTGAGTAATTATAATTCGGGTCGTCGCGATGAAATAATTCTTCCAAAACCTCGAATTCGAATTTTCCGGTGCCGTATTGTTTCCAGTCCGCTTCGAGCGGCTTGTTTGGATGAGCACCGCCGTAAAGCTGAAAGCGGATGCGGTTGAACATCGCGTCCAGATTCATCGAAGAACCGACGAAAACCTTTTGGTTGACCAAATTACGAATAAGAAAAACTCCCATCGGCTGACGTGAAGCTTTGTACTTTAGTTTTTCGGCTTTCTTATCCACGGCTTAAATAACTTTATTGAAACTCATGACCGCTATACTCAGCGTCATTTTCTCCGATCGTAAATATAGCCACCGTTTTGCCTCGGCGTTTCCAAAGAAACTTACAATTACCCAATCCCGTTCCGGCACAAGATTCCATTTCCGGCCGGCCCTTACATCTCTTATCGCCGTTCATGCATTTGTCCGCATCGGGCGAATGAAAAGGTTTCCAACCGGCCTTCAACATTTTTACGCGTGCCGTCGCATAGCTCTCGCCCTTTTTTAATCGAGGCAAGCTCGTCTGTACGGCGAGGGCCGGTGATGAGATCGCAAGCAGCAAAAACAGTGTGTAAATATTTCTCATCATAAAAACGCTCGCACTTTTTCGGTTTTTACAAATAACAAACTTCCTTAACAGCAGCCACGATCTTATCGACATCCGGCAATGCCAACGCTTCGAGATTTTTGGCGTATGGGTTCGGAGCTTCGGCGGTCGAAATTCGCTTTACTGGCGCGTCGAGGTAGTCGAACGCGTGCTCCATGACGGTGTGTGATATCTCGGCACCGACCGACGCAAAGTAGTGCGATTCTTCGGCGATAACTAATCGGTTAGTTTTCTTGACCGAGTTGACTATAGTGTCGACATCCAGCGGCTTGATCGTTCGCGGATCGATGACCTCGACGGATACATCGAACTCTTCCTTCATTTTCTCTGCGGCCTGCATGGCAAGCGGAACGGTCATCGACCGCGCGACGATGGTGCAGTCCGTGCCTTCGCGTTTTATGTCGGCTACGCCGAGCGGGATCGTAAAATCGTCGTCCTCAGGAACTTCGCCTTTTAGGCCGTACATTCGTTCCTGTTCCAGAAACAGCACCGGGTTGTCGTCACGGATAGAAGATTTGAGCAATCCTTTTGCATCGGCCGCGGTCGAAGGCATCACAACCTTAAGGCCGGGGAAGTTGGCGTAAAACGCTTCTAAAGCCTGCGAGTGCTGCGACGAAACCTGATATGCCGAGCCATTCGGCCCGCGAAAAACGATCGGCACCTTGAACTGTCCGCCGGACATATAAAGCATTTTTGCTGCGTGGTTGATGATCTGGTCGGCCGCGAGGATTGAAAAATTCCACGTCATGAACTCGATCACCGGACGCAAACCCGCCATCGCCGCACCGACGCCAACCGCCGCGAAGCCCAATTCCGTGATAGGCGTGTCGACAACGCGTTTATCACCAAACTCCTTCCACAACCCGCGCGTCACCTTATAAGCGCCATCGTATTCGGCAACTTCTTCGCCCATGACGAAAACATTCTCGTCCCTGATTATTTCCTCACGCAACGCCTGATTCAGCGCGTCGCGGATCGTTAAAACTGTCATAGTTGTCGGTGAGATGTAAGCAGTAAGCAGTCAAGACCTATTATCGAGGCTTCTCTTTAGGCCAAAAGTTACAGCTAAACATTCATCTAATAGTTTCTGTGCATCGTCGTGTCGTTCTTTATTCAAATAGCCAATACGCAAAGCAATTTCAAGCTGAGTATTCAGTTCATTAAGCGAGCCAATGGCAATGCTAAGAAAATTTCGAAACTGATCTTTAGAACGACCAGCCGCTCCTTCTGCTATGTTCGAAGGTCCGGAAATTGCCGCTCGGCGCATTTGCGAAATTAATCCATAAGTCTCTTGCTTCGGAAAGGTTTTGGTTAGTTCATAAATCAGAACAACCAAATCCATCGATTTTTTCCATGCGATGAGCCGTTTATGCGGTTTTTCCATGACTGCTCACGGCTTGCTGCTTACCGCTCACTAACTAAGCGTACACATCCGTCATCAATTCACTCTCCGCCGGATACGGACTTTCGTCGGCAAATTTCACCGCTTTTTCGACGGCTTCGGCTGCTTCCTGTTCGATCTTCTCGAAATCTTTATCGCCAAGCACTTTCGATTCTTTCAAACTATCCTTAAACAAAACAATCGGATCGCGTTCCTGGTATTTTTTGATCTCGTCACGAGTTCGATAATTCCCCGGATCGGACATCGAGTGTCCCATAAACCGGTACGCCCGGACTTCTAACAAGGTCGGCGAGCCGTCCTTGCGTGCCCTTTCGATTGCTCTCAGTGTGGCGTCGCGAACGGCCATTACATCCATTCCATCGACAAACTCATTCGCCATCTCGAATGCCTCGGCCTTTTTCGCAATATTCCGCGTGCTCATGGCCCGTTCCTGCGAAGTGCCCATGCCGTACTGATTATTTTCGCAGATATAGATGCAGGGAAGTTTCCACAGCTGGGCCATGTTCAGCGATTCGTGAAAAATGCCCTGGTTTACGGCAGCCTCGCCGAAAAAGCAAAGCGTTACCTGGTCGGTCCCTTTATATTTCGCTGCATAGGCCATGCCTGTCCCGACGCCGATCTGTCCGCCGACAATGCCGTGCCCGCCGTAAAATTCCAGCTCCTTCGAGAACATGTGCATCGACCCGCCCTTACCCTTAACGCACCCGCCTTCCTTGCCGTATAGCTCCGCCATTACAGACTCAGGCGATATTCCTTTTACCATCGCCTGAACATGGTCGCGATACGACGTAATGACCATGTCAGTCGGCTTCAAGGCCATCATCGAACCTACCGCGATTGCCTCCTGGCCTATATATAAATGGCAAAATCCGCCGATCTTGCCCATGCGGTAAACTTCTGCACACTTTTCCTCAAAACGACGTCCGAGCACCATCTGATACAGCATGGCACGCAGCAGCTTTTTGTCGGTTTTCTTTATCGACTCAAGTTGAGACTTGCGGCGTTTTTGATATTCGGACTTTGCCAGTTCGACTATATGTAGATCGGTCTTTCCGTTGGTGCTTTCGGCTTTCGCCGCCATCTTTTTCGGGCTCGTGCCGGAGCCGTTTTTTGCCGCGGTTTCCGTTTTCTGGCTTGTTGCTGTCTTGGCCAAGGTCAATCCTCCGTAACACTCTTTCGCTGGGAAAATAAACTCGTCGTAAAAGTTTAATTATAAAGAGATATGACTTTTTGTGCAAAAAGTAACGTTTCGCAAGGAAGGCGAAGCAAAGGCGCGGGTAAAGGATGGCAGAAAAACTCCGGGTAACCGAATTCTGTCGTTAAAATCAATAAGCCAGCTTTTTTTCGTTTATTTTCCGTTCCCTTTGCGGAACGGAGTAAACAATAAGCCCGCGCAAACCATGAAGGCTACGACGACGCCGACCGCAAAGATTACGTATTGCATGAGATATCAAACCCTCGCTGCCCGCATTTTGAAGTAAAGTCCTAAGGTAAGTATCGAAGGAACCCACAATCCGACGAAAATGCCGGCATCTTTTTGGTTCGGGCCAAATACGCCGAACCAGAGTAAAATCGAAAACAGCAGCGAGATTAACGCCGCTCCCAAAATCAAATAATCCGACCTGTCAAACATAAATTAAACCTCTATACCGAATGTAGAAAAGAAAACCGCCGCCCGCCGTTGTTGCGGACAACGGTTTTCTCGATTAGCAAAAAAACTAGGCCGTTGCTTTCGCTGACGGCATCAGCACGGTGTCAATGATATGAATGACCCCATTGC
>JABFSB010000431.1 GCA_013140875.1 Acidobacteriota bacterium | reverse complement strand
GTATAACAAGATCACTTTCACCGCGGCGCAGGAAATTACGCCCAACATAAACTGGGCTGAATATATGTCGGTCCGCGGCATTCCGACCGCACCGGACCTGAATTTCGCACAGCCCGGATTTTTTAAAGAGCTGAACGCGATGCTGACCGAAGTTCCGCTGGAAAGCTGGAAAGCATACCTTCGCTGGATGACCGTCAACGCGGCCGCTCCGGCATTGGCCCAGCCGTTTGCGGATGAGAACTTTAAGTTCTTCAACACCTATCTTGCCGGCCAGAAAGAAAAGCAGCCGCGTTGGAAAACCTGCGTACAGGCGGCTGACGGCGCCCTTGGCGAAGCTCTCGGGATGGAGTTCGTGAAGACCAATTTCACGCCCAAGGCGAAGGCCCGTATGGACGAGCTGATAAACAATCTTTTCGCGGCGTTGAAAGACCGCGTGACCGGGCTGGAATGGATGAGCGACGAAACTAAGGTGCAGGCGCAACGGAAGCTGTCGACCTTCAAGCGAAAGATCGGTTACCCGGACAACCTTCGCGGCTATAAGGGGTTGTCGATCGACGGAAAATCCTACGCCGGAAACATAATTCGCTCTCGTGCGTTCCAGGTAAAACGGAATGTCGATGACATCGGCAAACCGGTCGACCGTTCACGCTGGGGGTTCACCCCGCCGACCGTCAACGCATCTTACTCGGGCGTGAACAACGATATCACTTTCCCCGCCGGCATCCTGCAGCCGCCGTTCTTCAATTTCGAAGCCGACGACGCGATCAACTACGGCGCGATCGGTGGAGTAATCGGGCACGAGATCACCCACGGCTTCGACGATTCGGGCAGCCGCTTCGACGCGGATGGCAATCTTAAAATGTGGTGGACGGATGACGACCGGAAGAAGTTCGACGAACGCGCCGCCTGCGTCATAAAACAGTTCAACGAATATGAAGTGCAGCCGAATCTGTTCATCAACGGAAAACTGACATTAGGCGAGAACATAGGCGATTTCGCCGGCTTGACCGTTTCGTATGATGCATTTATGAGGTCACTGGAAGGAAAGCCGAAACCCGCCAACATCGACGGCTTCACACCCGAGCAGCGGTTCTTCCTCGGGTGGGCGCAAGTTTGGGCCGGCAAATACACGCCCGAAGCTGAACGCCTGCAGGTCGCAACCAACTCGCATTCACTTCCCCGCTGGCGTGTAAACGGGCCACTCTCGAACATGCCCGAATTTCGTCAGGCGTTCGGGTGCAAATCAGGCCAAAAGATGGTCCGCGATAATGCGTGCGCGATCTGGTAAGTCGGAGCACGGAGCGACGGCATTCTTTATACGTAAAATGAAAAGGCCACGGTCCAAAACCCGTGGCCTTTCATTTTTCAGCTTCGATTCCAATCTTACGGATGCCTGTAATCTCGTAAGAATCCGGTGGCTGCCGCTCTCGGTTTTCCGACTAGATATCTTCCTCGTCGTCGAGGTCGATCTTCATCGCCTCGTCGATATCGAACTCCTCTTCTTCCTCAAGGGCGATATCTTCGGTTGCTTCTTCGAATTCGTCGTCCGTCTCCACACCGGGAACGCCGGCCAGGACGGGAATTTCGAGGCCGCCGCGGATGTCGGCTAATTCGTCGAACTCATCGTCCACTTTCTGGTTCTCGGTCGGATCATGATCGACCTTGACGTTGCGGTAATATTTCATACCGGTACCGGCCGGGATGAGGCGTCCCATGATGACGTTCTCTTTCAGGCCGCGAAGATAATCGACGCGTCCTGAGATGGCCGCTTCGGTGAGCACGCGGGTCGTTTCCTGGAAGCTGGCCGCCGAGATGAACGAATCGGTCGATAGCGACGCTTTCGTAATTCCGAGCAGCAGCGGTTCGCCGACCGCCGTTTTGCCGCCTTCTTCACGGACACGAGCATTCTCATCCTCGTAACGGAAGCGGTCGACCTGTTCTTCCATCAAAAAGTCGGTGTCGCCGACTTCCTTGATCTTGACCCAGCGGAGCATCTGGCGAACGATCACTTCGATGTGCTTGTCGTTGATGTTCACACCCTGCAGACGATACACTTCCTGAATTTCGTTCACGATGTAGTTCTGCAAAGCGCTCGTACCAAGAACACGCAAGATGTCGTGCGGGTTCAACGGGCCGTCCATCAGCGGTTCGCCGGCACGGACGCGGTCTTCTTCCTGCACGTTGATGTGCGTACCGCGCGGGATGTCGTATTCACGCTCGGCACCGTCGTCGCCGGTGATGATGATCTTACGTTTACCCTTTGCGATCGGTCCGAACCTAACAACGCCGTCGATCTCGGACATCATTGCCGTTTCACCCGGACGGCGAGCCTCGAACAGCTCGACGACACGAGGCAGACCGCCGACGATGTCTTTCGTCTTGGTCGTTTCACGCGGGATCTTAGCGATGATGTCGCCCGGCTTGATCTCCTGGCCGTCTTCGACCAGAAGGTTTGCACGGATCGGCATCTGATAGGTTTTGAGCGTCTTGCTTCCGCCCTTGATCTCGAGACGCGGCTGGTTCTTTTCATCCGAGTCCTTGACCACCAGGCGTTTCTGGCCCGTGACCTTATCGATCTCTTCCTCGACCGTCTTGCCTTCCTTGAGGTCTTGGTACTTAACGGTTCCTTCAACCTCGGTCAGGATGGCGAACGTGAACGGATCCCAGGTTACAAGGATATCGTCTTCCTTAACTTTCTGGCCGTCCTTGACGTGAAGCTGCGCACCGTAAACCACTTGATAACGGGCAACCTCGCGGCCGCGGTCATCCATCAGCGCGATCTCGGACTGACGCTTGAGCGAGATCAGTTCCTTGCTGCGGTTTTTGATCACCTTCAGGTCGTCAAGGTATTTGACCGTTCCGTCCATTGCGGCAATGTGCTTCGTCTCCTGTTCGAGACGGGCGGTACCGCCGACGTGGAACGTGCGCATCGTCAACTGAGTTCCCGGTTCGCCGATCGACTGTGCCGCGACAACGCCGACGGCCTCGCCGATCTCGACCGTTTTGCCGGTCGCCAGATTTCGGCCATAGCACTTGACGCAGATGCCGCGACGCGATTCACAGGTCAGGGCCGAGCGAAGCCGAACCTTCTGCAAACCGGAAAGCTGCACCTGTGCGGCCAGTTCTTCGTCGATCTCGGTATTCGCGGTCACAATTGTGATGCCTTCGACCGGATCGATAATGTCGTCCAGCGAAGTGCAGCCGACAATGCGGTCGCGAAGCGATTCGACTTCCTCACCATTACGGATGATCGCCTCGGCCCACGTACCGCGAAGCGTGCCGCAATCCTGTTCGGACACGATGACGTCTTGTGCAACGTCGACAAGGCGGCGTGTTAGATAGCCCGAATCGGCCGTTTTCAAGGCCGTATCGGCCAAACCTTTTCGCGCACCGTGCGTCGAGATAAAGTACTGCAGCACGTTCAGGCCTTCGCGGAAGTTAGCCACGATCGGCGTTTCGATGATCTCGCCCGACGGCTTGGCCATCAGGCCGCGCATGCCGGCGAGCTGGCGGATCTGGGCCTCGGACCCTCGGGCACCGGAATCGGCCATCACGAGGATCGGGTTGAGTTCCTTGCGCTCTTCTTCACGCGTGTGCATGGCCTTGAACATTTCCTTGGCCACGCGGTCGGTCACTTCGGACCAGATCGCGGTTACCTTGTTTTCGCGTTCCATGTTGGTCATGGTCGCTTCTTCGTACTGCTTTTGCAGCTTGTCGACTTCCTTGCGGGCGTCTTCGATGATGCCCTTTTTGCTCGCGGGCGTAACCATATCGTCAATGCCGATCGACATGCCCGACTTGGTCGCATAAAGGAAGCCCATTGCCTTAAGATCGTCGAGCAAAGCTACCGTTGCTTCATGGCCGAGACGAAGGTGGCAGAAACTGACGAGCGACTGCAAGCCTTTCTTTTTAAGCGTTCCGTTAACATACGGCAAACCGTCGCGTGTCAGGCGTTCGTTTAGGATCGCCCGGCCGACAGTGGTGTCGATCACGCGGTCGACGTTTTCACGGACGGGGGCACGCAGAACATCCTGATTATGCGTCTCGACCGTCAGGTCAAGCAGGTCGCCGCGCCAGCGAAGACGGATCTTCGACTGCGTTTCGACCAATCCGGCATCGAGTGCGAGCAGAACTTCGTCGATCGAACCGAAGGCCTTGTTATGACCCGGCAAACCTTCCCGCGCAAGCGTCAGGTAATAGCAGCCCAAAACAATGTCCTGCGAAGGTACGGTGATCGGCTGGCCCGAAGCAGGCGACAGAAGGTTATTCGACGCAAGCATCAACACGCTTGCTTCGATCTGGGCCTCGGCCGAAAGCGGAATGTGCACGGCCATCTGGTCGCCGTCAAAGTCGGCGTTGAATGCCGTACAGACGAGCGGGTGAATCTTGATCGCCTTACCCTCGACTAGCACAGGCTCAAAAGCCTGGATGCCAAGACGGTGAAGCGTCGGCGCACGGTTAAGGAGAACCGGATGCTCGCGAATGACTTCTTCGAGAATGTCCCAAACGATCGGCTCCTGACGTTCCACCATTTCGCGGGCCTGTTTGATCGTGGCCGCGTGAGCGTCTTTTTCAAGCTTGTTGTAAATGAACGGCTTGAACAGCTCGAGCGCCATCTTCTTCGGCAGACCGCACTGGTGCAGCTTCAGCTCCGGCCCGACGACGATAACCGATCGGCCCGAATAATCTACACGTTTTCCGAGAAGGTTCTGGCGGAAGCGTCCCTGCTTGCCCTTGAGCGTTCCCGACAGCGACTTGAGCGGACGGTTGTTTGCCCCGCGAAGCACGCGGCCGCGGCGTCCGTTGTCGAACAAAGCGTCCACAGCTTCCTGCAGCATGCGCTTTTCGTTGCGGACGATAACCTCGGGTGCGCGAAGCTCGATCAGCTTCTTCAGACGATTGTTGCGGTTGATAACGCGGCGGTAAAGATCGTTAAGATCGCTCGTCGCGAACCGGCCGCCGTCGAGCGGCACCAGCGGGCGAAGCTCCGGCGGGATAACCGGGATCACGTCCAGGATCATCCAGTCGGGGTTGTTGCCCGAACGCAGAAACGAGTTCGAAACCTTTAGCCGCTTCGAATATTTCAGCTTTTTCTGCTGCGAAGTTTCCTCACGCATTCTAATGCGAAGCTCGTCCACAAGTTCCTGGACCTGGATCTTCTGGAGCAGGTCCTTGATCGCTTCGGCACCCATCTTGGCGACGAACTGGCCGGGATAGTCGCGGCTCAATTCACGGAAACGCTCGTCGTTGAGTAGATCTTTTTGCTTAAGGTCCGGCACGTCGCCTTCATCGACGACGATGTAGGTCTCGAAGTAGAGGATCTTTTCAAGATCGCGCAATGTTATATCGAGCAAATGCCCGATACGCGACGGCAGTCCTTTGAAGAACCACACGTGCGAGCACGGCGACGCAAGCTCAATGTGGCCGAGACGTTCGCGACGAACTTTGCTCTGCGTCACTTCCACGCCGCATTTGTCGCAGATAACGCCGCGGTGCTTCATCCGCTTATACTTGCCGCAAAGACATTCCCAGTCCGACACCGGTCCGAAGATGCGGGCACAGAACAGCCCGTCCCGCTCCGGCTTAAAAGTGCGGTAGTTGATGGTCTCGGGCTTGGTCACCTCGCCGTGCGACCACGAACGGATCTTCTCCGGTGAGGCCAGCGAAATGCGGATCGCTTCGTAATTTGTCGTCAACTGCGTTTTGTTTTCGTTATTAAATCGAAACATATTCTTATTAGTTCCAAGTTTCAGGTTTCAAGTTCCAAGTTTTCAACGAATTCGAAGTTCCAGGTTCCTAAACTTTAGGACCTGGAACTTGGAACTCGAAACTAGTCCACTCCGACGAGGGCATCAACACCCGCGGCGATCTCTTCCGGATCGATCTCATCTTCCTGGATGAGTTCGACATCGAGACACAACGACTGCAGCTCGCGCACAAGAACGTTGAACGATTCGGGAATGCCCGGCTCGAAGTTCGAAACGCCCTTGACGATCGTTTCGTAGATCTTCGAGCGGCCGGCCACGTCGTCGGACTTGCAGGTCAGCAATTCCTGAAGGATATGAGCCGCGCCGTAAGCTTCCAGTGCCCAAACTTCCATCTCGCCGAAACGCTGTCCGCCGAACTGTGCTTTTCCGCCCAGCGGCTGCTGGGTGATCAGCGAATACGGCCCGATCGAGCGTGCGTGGATCTTGTCGTCCACCAGATGCGAAAGCTTGAGCATATAGATGTAACCGACGGTTACCTTCTGCTCGAACTGTTCGCCGGTCAACCCGTCGTAAAGACGCGTCTTGCCCGACGGCCCGACCGACGGCGGCAGCTTGAGCCCATCGTAAGTCTTGTTCGCCTGGCCAATGTACTGCTTGATCTCTTCTTCGCTCGCCCCGTCGAAAACCGGCGTCGCAAAGTGAAGCCCAAGAACTCGCGCG
>JABFSB010000023.1 GCA_013140875.1 Acidobacteriota bacterium | reverse complement strand
GCCAAGGGAAGTCCCTGCGTATCGATCAGGCCTTTTTTAAGAAGTTCCAACCCGGCGGCCACCGTCGTCCCGACCGCTCCGCCAATACCAACTATCGCTATTCCAAGTCTGTTCTTCGTCATAACAAAACCGTAAGTTTACAACAAACGGGCATTTTCCCGCACTCGCTCCGGTTTCTACGGCCAGATGAGAATCGGCTCGTTATTCGCCTGTTTTGGCGAACCGCCTGGATAGTTCGCGTTTCAACAGTTTTCCGGTCGGGCCTTTTGGAATGTCGTCGACGAAATGTATCGACTTCGGGCATTTATAGTCGGCGAGGCCCTGGCGGCAAAATTCGATCAGTTCTGTCTCGGTGGCTGAGACACCTCCTTTTACGACCACGAACGCCGCAACATCTTCGCCATACAACTCATCGGGCACGCCGATGACTGCGGCGGCGGCGACTGCCGGATGCGTGTACAGCAGATCGTCGATCTCGCGCGGATAAATGTTTTCGCCGCCGCGAATGATCATGTCCGACTTGCGGTCGGCGATATAAAAAAAGCCATCGGCGTCGCGATAACCTATGTCGCCGGTGTGGAACCAGCCGTTGGCAAACGCCTTTTTAGTTGCTTCCGGATTCTTGAAATAGCCTTTGAAAACATTCGGCCCGCGAAGAACGATCTCGCCTAGTTCTCCCTGCGGTACCTCCGCGTCATTCTCATCGAAAACTTTCATCTCATTCCCGATCGGCAGCCCGCATGAGCCGGGCCGGCGATCTTCGTTCGGAGGATTGAAAGTAGAACGGCAAGTCGATTCGCTGAGGCCGTAGCCTTCTATCACTAAGCATCCGAAGGTCTGCTCGAACTGTTTCAGCACTTCGGCGGGAACCGGAGCAGAGCCGCACATTGCGAAACGCAAGCTGTTAGAACCGCCTGCGTAAGAGGGCGGTCGAACTTTATCGCTTTCTGACTTTAAGAGCATCGATAACATTGTCGCGACTGACCCGAATGACGTGATCTTGTATTTTTCGATGATGTCCCAGAAACGTGACGCCGAGAATTTTGGGCTGACGACCGTCGAGCCGCCGCAGTAAAGCGCAGTCATGGTCGTAACCGTGACCGCGTTCATATGAAACAGCGGCATGATCGTGAGCAGCCGGTCTGTTTCGTCAAAGCCGAGCCATTCGGTTATCTGCTTTGCGTTCGCGATCAGGTTGCCGTGAGTCAACAGGCAGCCTTTCGGCTTGCCGGTGGTGCCGGAGGTGTAAATGATGATCGCCCCATCGTTGCAATCGACTTCAACGGAGTGGGGCCGGTCGGAACCGCCTGCGTCAGCGGGCGGCCAGTTGATCAGGATCGGAACGCTGCCTTCTAATCCACGTAACTGGTCATCGGCTATCGCAGACGGTTCCGACAAGATCAGCTTCGATTCGGAATTGCGAACGGCCCATTCGATCTCCGCCGGTTTCAGCAGCGAATTGATCGGCCCCGCAACAGCGCCGATTTTGAAACATGCGAAATATGCGATGACATATTCAGCCGAATTCGGCATAAGCAGGCTGACGACATCGCCTTTCCCGATGCCGTTTGCGGCCAGCATGTTCGCTGTCCGATTAACTGCGGTGTCGAATTCCGAATACGTCCACTCACGCGAATCGGCTTCGGAAAATAAGAACGTCTTATCGTTCATTTCCGATACACGTCGTTCAAGCAGTTCGCGAATGTTGCTAAATCCTTCCATCGAAAGTAAATTGTGTCAGAATCGAAGTGTCGTAAAATTGTATCCAAAATTTGTAAGATTGAATATCGAGGTTATTACGTGATCAAAAACACTGAAATTGCGGCAATCGTACTGGCGGCGGCCGCGATGACCGCCGCGTGTCCGACGAATCCGGTAAATAATTCATCCGCAAGCGGGAACTCGAACGTCAACGTGTCGGCGCCGAAACCCGCCGAGACCACCGCGGCGACACCTGTGCCGGAATCTTCGGGTGAGCCGGGCTCACTCGCGACGCCGACGGAAGCTTATAAAACGGCCTTTGCGTTAAGGCAAAAGAAGGACGCTCAGGGCCTGAAGAAAGTTTTGTCGAAAGAGATACTCGAATTCTTCGCCGAGATGGGAAAACTGGAAAAGAAATCGCTCGACGAAATGCTCGTGGGATTAGCTGAAAAACCGCAGGCGGGCGCCGCTGAAACTCGGAATGAGAAGATCACCGGTGACCGAGCGGTGCTTGAGTTCAAGGACGAAAAGGGCGAGTGGTCGGAAATGGATTTCGTAAAGGAAGACGGCGGCTGGAAACTGACCTTGCCAAAAGCGGAGGGGCCGGGAACCGGTTCGGGCACATCGCCGAAAAAGCCGTGAAGTTTTTCCGATGAGGTTTTTTATGGCTACATACCGCAGTTTTATCGACGGCAAATGGCTGGAATCGAAATCCGGAGCGACCGCTCCGAATATCAATCCGGCCAATATCAACGACATTATCGGCACGTCTGAGCTTTGCACACGCGAAGAGGCCCGGAAGGCGGTAGAGGCGGCCTACGACGCGTTCAGGGGCTGGCGGGATACGCCGGCTCCGGCGAGAGGCAGGATAATCGCCCGGGCTGCCCGTCTGATGGAAGACAACAAAGAAGATCTCGCCGCGATCCTGACCCGAGAAGAGGGAAAGACGCTTTCCGAGTCGCGAGGCGAGATCAATCGGGCGATCAATGTGGTCGAATTCTGCGCCGGTGAATCGCGTCGAATGAACGGCGAGACCATTCCGTCCGAATTGCCCGCGAATTTCGCCTATACGATCAAGGAGCCGCACGGCGTCGTCGCCTGCATTACGCCGTGGAATTTCCCGGTGGCGATCCCAGCGTGGAAGATCGCACCCGCATTGGTCGCGGGCAACACGGTTGTGATGAAGGCGGCGGAATCGACACCGGCGACGGCAGTTCGTCTGATAGAAATATTTACCGAGGCGGGTGTGCCCGCGGGCGTTCTCAATCTTGTACTCGGAAAGGGAAGTGAAGTCGGCGAGGAGTTGGCCGATCATCCGGCTGTCCGGGCGATCTCGTTCACCGGCTCGACCGAGGTTGGATTGAAGATCTATCAGCAGGGCGCAAAACGCGGCATTCCGGTGCAGTGCGAAATGGGCGGAAAGAATCCAGTGGTTGTCCTGGACGACTGCGACATGGATGTTGCGATCGAATCGACCGCACAGGGAGCATTCGGCTCGACCGGACAGCGTTGCACCGCGACTTCAAGGGCGATCGTCATCGACACGATCGCCGACGAGTTTGTCGAACGAATAATCGAGCGGGCGAAGAAATTTCGCTTAGGCGATGGCAGCGACCCAAAGACCGAGATCGGTCCGTCCGTTGACGAAAAGCAATTCAACACGGTTCTCAAGTACGTCGATATCGGACGTGAGGACGGCGCCCAACTTTTATGCGGCGGCAGACGCGCGACGGGCGAAGGTTTGGACAACGGCTATTTTGTCGAGCCGACCGTTTTCGACAGAGTTATGCCCGACATGCGTATCGCCCGCGAAGAGATCTTTGGGCCGGTGCTGTCGGTCCTAAGGGTCAAGGACTATGAAGAGGCGATGATCGTTGCAAACGATTGCGAATATGGTTTATCCTCATCGGTTTTTACAAATGACGCAAACGATATGTTCCGCTTCATCCGCGATATTGAAACCGGAATGACTCACGTCAATTCTCCGACGACCGGCGGCGAAGCGCACATTCCGTTCGGCGGTATCAAGGCCACCGGCGTCGGCCCGCGCGAACAGGGCTCGACCTCGCTCGATTTCTATACGGAATTGAAGGTGGTTTATGTCGATTATACAGGGCGTAAACGTGAAGGAAATCTTTATTAAAACAGGCATAAACGCGACCGGCGGGAAGTGTGCGGCCTTACAGTCTTAGATTAAGGAGAAGAAAATTCGATGCGAGTTATTGCAATTGTTATCTGCTCATATCTGGTGTTAATGGGTGCGGCTTGCCAAACGCCAAAAACGAACACAAACCAGGGCGCTAACGCTAATGCGAATCTTAACAATACGTCCAACGCAAAATGGGACGGCTACGTCGAGCAATTCTTAAAGGATTATTTTGACGCGAATCCGCAGTTCGCAGTGTTCTCGGGCAAACATGAATATGATGGCAAACTCGCCGATTGGAGCGAGGACGGCCTCAAGAAGGAGATTGTCCGGCTCAAGGCCGAGCGTGAAAAAGCCGTTGCCTTTAAGGATGCGGACCTCGACGAACGCCAGCGATTTGAACGCGATTACCTGGTATCGCAAATCGACAAGGACCTGTTCTGGCGCGAAACGGCCGACCAACCGCATACAAATCCGTATTATTACGCCGACTCGATCGACCCAGACGTTTACGTATCACGTCCGTACGCACCGCTCGAAACGCGGATCAAATCATACACCGCATACGCAAAAAATGTGCCGAATGCTTTGCTGCAGATCAAGGCGAACATGAAGCTGCCGTTGGCAAAAAACCTTATTAAGATCGGCCGCCAGACGATCGGGGGTTTGGCTGATTTTTATGAGAAAGACGTGCCAAAGATCTTTGAATCGGTAAAAGACGAGGCTTCGCAAAAGGATTTTAAGGAAGCGAACGCCGCGGCGGCCAAGGCCATTAAGGAATTTGACGCATGGCTCGGCGAGCAGGAAAAGACCGCGAACGACAGTTTTGCTCTCGGTCCTGACAAATTCAAGCAGATGCTAAAACAGACAGAGGGCGTCGACATCGATCTGGCCAAGCTTGAGGAGATTGCAAAAGCCGATCTCGACCGCAATCTTGCCGCCTTTAAAGCCGAGTGTGAAAAGTACGCGCCGGGCAAAACGCTGATCGAGTGCAACAATCAGGCGAACGCGAGCAAGGCGCCGGGAACCGACGTGGTTGCCGCCGCCACGACTCAGCTTTCCGACCTGCGTAAATTCCTGCAGGAAAAGGACATCGTGACGATCCCCGGAACAGAGGAGTGTAAGGTCGCCCAGGCCCCGCCGTACAAGGCGTGGAATTTTGCATACATCAATATTCCGGGGCCGTATGAAACGGGCCTACCGTCGGTCTATTACGTTTCGCCGCCCGATCCTACCTGGCCAAAAGAGAAGCAGGATTCATATGTCCCGGGTAAGGGAAGTCTGCTCTTTACATCAGTTCATGAAGGCTACCCGGGCCATTTTCTCCAATTTCTGCATGCAAACCGTTCGAAATCGAAATTCGGGCAGGTATTTGTCGGCTATGCGTTTGCCGAAGGCTGGGCCCACTACACCGAAGAAATGATGTACGACGCCGGGCTTGGAGCGGGCGATCCGGAAATGCATCTCGGTCAGCTGCAGGAAGCATTGCTTCGCAACGTGAGATTTCTATCCGCTATCGGACTGCATACAAAAGGTATGACCGTTGCCGACTCTAAGAAGATGTTCGTCGAGCAGGGCTTGCAGGACGAGGGCAGCGCCGACCAGCAGTCGGCCCGCGGCACATTTGACCCGGCTTATCTAAACTACACGATGGGCAAACTGATGATCCGAAAACTGCGTGACGACTGGACTGCATCTCGCGGCGGCCGTACGGCATGGAAGCAATTCCACGACGCATTTTTATCCTACGGCGGCCCGCCGATTCCGCAGGTTCGCAGAGCCATGATGGGCGCGGACGACAAAGGGCCACTGTTTTAGTAAAGTTGTAATAACAAAGATTGACATAGATTGTTATTTGTTTTATCGTCTTAAAAGTAAGAGGTAAAACTTATGAACGTGTCTTTAACACCCGAACTCGAAAAACTCGTCAACGATAAAGTAAAATCCGGCCGCTACAATTCCGCCAGCGAAGTCATTCGCGAAGGATTGCGACTGCTTCAGGATCATGACGAATTAAAGCGAATTCGGCTTGATGAATTGCGCCGCGAGATAATGTTGGGAGTGGAGCAAATAAAGAACGGCCAATACACTTTGGTTGAAACCGAGCAAGAACTCGTCGAATTTGGTGAACGAATATTTTCAAAAGCTAAAGCTCGTGCTTCAAAAGTAAAGGAGCAGGTGTGACTGGTAAAATATACTTCTCTGAGTATATCGATACCGACTTAGAGGAAATTTGTGCTTACATCGCCGAACGCGATGGCGAGGCTGCACATGAGTTGATTTTGGACATTCTGGATATTTTTCGTCTGATATCGGAAAACAAATTGATTGGAACATTACGTTCAGACGTTATGACTGGCTTAAGACGCTTTCCCTTTGGAAATTACAACATTTTCTATTTTCCTACTGAGAGTGGCGTAGAAATATTTCGTGTATTGCATAGTTCACGTGACGAGGTGCAAATATTTGACGATGCGATCGACACCCTAAATTAAAAATATGACCCAAGCCGAAAACCAATTCACTGTTTCCGAGGCGGTTCGTAAACACAAAGAGTTTCTTTTCCCCGCGGTTGCGACCTATTAT
>JABFSB010000280.1 GCA_013140875.1 Acidobacteriota bacterium | reverse complement strand
GGCGAGAAGCTTGGGCTGGCCCGGACGGCGGCGGTGCTTGCTATTTTGCCGCTCACATCTTGCTGTTTCCTTGTTGGCATTCCGTTCGGTATTTGGTCGCTGATCGTTTTGAGCAAACCGGATGTGAAATCGGTTTTTAGGTAATTTTTCTCAACCGATGAATTTTTTATCGAGGTTTTACTCATTTTTACGCGAGCGGCTTATCGAATTCGGAAAGCTGACGCCGATCGCATTGGTAACGACGTTTCTGCCAATGCTCGGAACGACAGCCTTGTTTTTTGTCGGGTACCCACTGGGAATCTGGCTGCGGGAAAACCAGGCGGTCGGAGCGTTAAGCTACACGGCGGGTGTGCTTGTCGTTTGCGGGTTGGCACTGATGCCGACAAATGTGATCGGCGTGATCGGCGGTTTTGCCTTTGGTTTCGACCTTGGCCTGACTTTGCTTATGATCGCGATCGTCGGTGCCGCCTATATATCGTATCTGATCCATCGGCGGATCGCCGGCGACCGGATTCCTGATATTGCCGAAAAACATCCGAAGGCCCAGGCCATCTATCAGGCACTCACGGGTCAGGGGTTTGTGCGGACCACGTTGATCATCCTACTCATCCGTCTCTCGATAATTACGCCGTTCGCTTTTACGAACTTTATTCTCGCGGCGGCTAAGGTCCCTCGTTCGACATTTCTGGTCGGAACCTTTGTCGGTATGCTGCCGCGATCGGGTGCTGTCGTGCTGACCGGGGCGGGCCTGTCCGAATTGGTTTTGGACGCAAGCCCAAATGTTTGGCTGATCGGGTCTGGGATCGCGGCGACCCTAATTTCGATACTTCTCGTCTCAATGATCAGCCGCCGCGCACTGGAAAAATTAACGCAGACCGCAAGCGCTTGACGGCGAGTGTATCAGCGCCGTACGTTCAAGTCGTTTCGAGAGAGGTTTTTCGCCGAATTCGAACTAATAAAGCTTGCAATTAACGTCTCTAAATACGAAAATTAAGGTTGCCGTGTGTGTCGCGGTCCCCAAGCATAAGAAGTTTTGAAACTTTGCATGTCCTGCCGCGTGTAAGTCACGTAAACAAGCATTTGAAACCACCAAAGGCCGATCATTTACCATTATGAACCGATCACTCAAAGTCCGATTTACGCTAACTGCTCTTCTAGTTTTCTCGATGCTTTCACCGACCGCCGTTTTGGCGATGGGTGACGGAAAGAAGCATTTTAAGGCCGGAATGAAAGCAGAGTACTCCGAGGACTGGGATAAGGCGGCGGAATCTTTCGCGCTTGCGGCCGCTGAAGACCCCAAGAACCCGGAGTACCGCCTCCATCTTCAAAGGGCTTTGTTCAACGCATCGCAGCTTTATATGAAAAAGGGCACGATCGCGGCCAATGAAAAGGATTACGAGGGCGCGTTTATTTCTTTTCGAAAGGCGTACGCGTACGATCCGGTAAATGAGCTGGCCAAATCGGAGATGGCGCGAATGGTCCGACTCCAGCAGGAATTGGTGGATGGCGGCAAAAAAGATGCCAAGCCCGTCGATGACGGCAAGGTGAAACTTGTCCAGACAAGTTATTCATCGCCGCAGGCCGCGGTCAACGGCGGCGTTCCGCAAAAGCTCGAGGTACTTAAACAGTTGCCGTTCCCGAGCGGCATTCCGCTTCAGCAGATCGTAAAGGATCTGGCCCGCGACCTCGACCTGAACGTGCTTTTCGATACCGAATCGAGGCTTGAAGGCCGGATCGTTCGGATCGACCTCAAGAACGTTACTTCGGCCAAGGCCCTGGATTACATATTTTTGCAGGAAAACCTGTTTTTTCAGAAAGTCGGCCCGAGGACGATCCTGGTTGCAAACGGCCTGAGAAGAGTTAATTTCCAGCAGCTCGTACTTCGCACATTCTATCTGGCAAACGCCAGCCCGAAAGACGTAAAAGCAGTTATTACGGCAGCGATCCCGGCCCAACCCGGCCGCAGCCAAACGATCGTACTTGAAGACCCGTCGACCAACAGCATTACGGTCCGGGATACTTCCGAAAACATCCGCCTCATCGGAAAATTGATCTCGTCTTTAGACAAGGACCGCGCGGAAGTTGTGATGGATGTCGCGATCTATGAAGTGAACAAAGGCGATCTTTTGCAATTGGGCAACCAGATTGGCACATCTGATAGCCTGACTAATTTGGGCGGTGGTGCAATTACTGGTATTAGGGGAGGAAGTGACAGCGGAATTATCACGCAGGCGTTAAGTTATGCGGGCATTGGCGTGACCAGCGTTGCTCTCGGCCTGCCTGCAAGTTCGATCGCTGCCCTTCAAACGAAGAGCAATACAAAACTTCTTGCATCGACACAGATACATGCCTTCAACAATGAGGATTCTTCGGCCCGGATCGGCCAGCGTGTACCGGTCAGAACGGCCAGTTATGCACCAATATCGAATGGCGGAACGAACAACAACAACAATAACGGGTTTCTCGGCGACGTGTTCAATTATGAGCAGACGGGATTGACCTTGAAGTTTAAGCCCATCGTCTTTCCGAATCAGGATGTTCAGGTGGCAATGGATATTGAGTCGAAGGATGTTGCCGAATCCGGATTAGCGGGCGGCCAGCCTATCTTCATCGAACGAAAGATAACGGGAACAGCCCGCATTCAAAATAACAAAACGCTTTTGTTAGCCAGCGTTGCTCAGAATTCTGAGAGAAACAGCCGGACCGGATTACCGATTCTCGGGTTGCTTCCGATCATTGGCAGGCTGTTTTCGGCCCCGAAAAAAGAAAATACTCAGGTCGACATCATTATCGCAATAACTCCGCGCGTGATCAGGGCCCCTGCCATTTTGCCCGAGGACGAGGCCGAGCGCGATACCGGTAGTTTGCAGACGCCGACGAGCAGTTCGCTTGAGGCGATGATAGTTCAGGAAGATCAGGAAGAACTCCTTGCGTTGGCGCGAAGAAGGCCGACGAACGTTGAAGTCCAGTTGCCGGACCAGGCACCGGCATATGTTCGATCAAGTGCCGCTGCCGAACCGACGGCGACGGCCAAGGTTCCTGAAACGAATACGGCCGCAGCTACGGCGGTTCCGGCGGTGGACGGTATGAACCTTCGCCCGATCGATACGAGCGTCAAGACCTTGCAAATCGGCGAAACCTCGGACAAATCCGGTGCCGTAAAGCCTGAGCCGCCGGTCAATACCGAGCCGGTCAGGACGCTTCCGGTCCCGGAGACATCCAGCCCCGAGTCGGCCGCAAAACCGGTTTCCGAGTTGATCCTGCCGGCGTCGATGCCGGAATTGAAACGCGGCGATAAAGTGAAGATCCCGATCTCGGTCAACGGCACCGCCCTATTCCGGTCGGCGGTCCTCGGCCTAAGCTTCGATGAAAAGAAGTTTGCGATACGTTCGGTAAGTTTCGGCGATATATTCGGGATCGAAGCGGCGAAAACACAGGTAGCCCCGTTTATAAATAGCGGCGGAAAAATGTCGGTATCGTTGTCGCTGCCGTCGGGAAACGTGCAGTCGGCTTCGGGCGTGCTGGCGATCGTCGAGGTCGAAGCCTTGGCGGACGGAAAGGTCGAACTGGTCCTGGAGAAGGACACGATCACTTTTTTGGCACCGGACGGCAAGAACGTTGCTATTAGATTCTAGCTGGATTCTGGAGAGTTTTTAGGTCAAGTTATGCGGCGTCGAATCCGGGAAACACTTAATACGGCATCGGAAAGCGGCTTTTCGCTGTTCGAACTGATCGTGACGATGTCGATTTTGGGTATCCTCGTGATCGGGACGATACCGTTGTCGCAGAACGCGGTTAAGCGCCAGAAGGAGATCAAGCTCAGGGAAACGCTGCGACAGGTCAGGGCGGCAATAGATGAGTTCAAACGCGATACCACGGGCGGGTGCAATCAGGTGACGGGCAATAATACCGACCAGCGAGGGGGCAGGAATTATGCTCCCACGGATCCGCGCAGCCGCGTAGTGATCGATGACTGTACGATCTTCACCGTCGATAATCTCGATCGCTATCCGCCGACGCTGGAAACTCTTGTAAAGGGAGTTAAGGTCCGCGATCGCGGACTTAGTTCGGCGTTGACCGGCGGTGGAGGCCTGGGTGACAGCAAAGTGCAGGCGACCGAGCTAAACGATCTGGATGAGCAGACCAAGATCTATTTGCGGCATCTGCCTGTGGACCCGATCACCGGCGAATCCGATTGGAAGTTTCGGTCATCATATCAAGCGGGCGACGAGGAAAGCTGGGACGACATAAACGTGTTCGACCTTCGCTCGGCGTCGGACGAAACGGCGTTGGATGGTACGAAGTATAGTGAATGGTGAATCGCTTGCGGACGGCGGAATTGAGAATGAAGAAGTTGGAAGCGCAAAACAGAAATATGGGTAATTCGATCGAGTCAGCGTCGGTTGAGGAAATCCGCGGTTCACGGTCCGCGATCCGCGTTCAAAAAGGTTTTTCGCTGCTTGAGCTGATGATAGCGATGTTTATCATCATTATACTCATTTCGGTAGCGGTCCCGTCGTATCAGCGTGCCATGCAAAATGCGCGTGAGACGGTATTGAAAGAAAACCTCTGGCAAATGCGGAAGGCGATCGATCAATATAACGCCGACAAAGGGCGTCCGCCGCAGTCGCTGGACGATCTGATCACCGCGAAATACTTTCGCGAACGCCCGGTCGATCCGATGACGGATAACACCGATTGGAACGAGGTGATGGATACCGATAATTCGTCATCCGAAGCCGAACCGGGAATGAAGGATATTAAAAGCACTTCGGATGGCGTCGATTCCGATGGAAAAGCTTACACGGAGTATTGATTTAAATGTTCTCGTTTTTGACCCAACCGAATTTTCCGAAAGCCGCCATCGGACTCGAAAAAGAAAGCATTACCGTCGTAGCTCTTCAGCGTGAGGGACGCGGCACTTTCGGAGTTAAGCAGGCCGCGACCGTCGATATGCCGGCCGGTCTTCTTACACCCAGTTTTCTCGAACCCAATATTTCCAATCATCGCGAACTGGCCGTGCTGCTTGAAGAAACGGTGGCCTCGGCCGGATTATTGAACCAGAAGAGCTGGTCGATTTCACTGCCGAGCAATACGGCCCGCTCGGCTATTCTCACTCTTGAAAATACCGCTTCCGGCAAGGACGAATCGGAAGAGATACTCGACTGGAAGGCCGAACAAAGCTTTGGCGCGCCGGCTGCGGAACTGCGGATAACCCGCCAAAAGATCGCTCCGGATAAGGAAAATCGCCCGCGTTATTTTGCGACCGCGGTGAAGCTGTCGGTTATCGACGAGTACGAAACGATATTCGAGAATTTCGGATGGAAAGCCGGCCTGATTCTGCCGCGGGCCGTGAGCGAGGCAAAATGGATAACGGAGAATTCGAATCGGGCCGATTCGCTATTGATAAGCGCTCAAAGCGATGGCTTCAGCGCAATCTTGCTTCGCAACGGCGAACCGGCGGTCGTACGCTCTGTTACATGTGCTCCGGCTGAACGTGACGATGAAATATATCGTCTCCTAATGTTCTACAATGACCGGTTTGCGGCCGAAAGTAAGGACAAGCTTCTCGAACGCATTCTGTTGATAGGAAAAGGTTTGGTGCCCGCAAAGATACGCGAGATCTCGTCCGAATCGATGGGACGTGCCCTTCAGGTTCTGAGCCCGGAAGAGGTCGGCCTAAACGTACCCGCAAACAGCCTTAGTTTTGATGACATAGCCGCTCCCGCGGGACTGGCCGCTCTCGGTTGGAGCTGATTTTAGAAGATGCAGAAGCCCGCGCGATAGCAAGGGCGTAATGATCAACCTATCGATTACGCCCTTGCTAACGCGCGGGCTTCTGCATTCGCTGGTGCGCGGGCTTGCGTTCGATGGCACGCGCGGGGTTTCTGCATTCGGTGGCGCGCGGGCTTCGGCATATCTAAACTCCTTTCGTCACTTCGAACGGTCATTTCGTCACAATTTGGGTACAAAATCGGTCGAACCGACTAACATGTGATCATCGAAATTGCGCCCGACCGGGAACTTTCCCGCCCGAAGCGTCGTAATCGTTGATTCATATGCCCTCAACTGCGATCGGACGAAAACAAATCAGCCTGTTCACGGACGTTGAACTGATCGCGAGCGTTATTCGCGGACGTCACGACGAGTTCGAAGAGCTTGTCCGGCGCTATCAAAAGCCGATCACGGGCTATGTTTACCGTATCGTAGGCGAATACGAATCGTCGCTGGACGTTACGCAGGAAGTTTTTATAAAAGTTTACAATTCCCTCCACCGCTACAGTTCCGAATACAAATTCTCCACCTGGCTTTACCGAATAGCTCACAATGCGGCGATCGACCATCTGCGCCGCAATTCGGTAAATCCGCAAAGCCTCGAAACCGAAAACGCCGATGGAACGTATCAGCTACAGATCGAAGCCGCCTCGCCGTCACCCGAAAAA
>JABFSB010000171.1 GCA_013140875.1 Acidobacteriota bacterium | reverse complement strand
GTGTATGGTATCCGCAGCCGCCGAACCGCGAGCGCTACCAGCGAAACGATCAGCAGCAGCTCGATTACCAGCGTCTCGGTGGCTAAGAATTCTTCCATATTGTTCGATACGATAGGCAATATATTATTGCATGATATTTCCCACGGGCGGTGCCCGGCCGCCGCGACAGCCGCGGTTCTGTCGCTTCAAGCAGAATCGAAAATGCGGACACCCAAACTGGGCCGTATGGCATAATGAGTATTAATCAACCAGAATTAGAATCGGGAGTTGAAGTTTTTGCCGGAAACAAACTATACCTTGATTAGAAAATTGCTCGACTTTCGCTCCCGCATCGCGGACGCGTTGGGCGTTAAAACCGATCGAAAGGAAAGTCTCTATTTAGATCTTTCTCGTGGAGCGACGCTTTATGATCTGGTTTATTGGCTGCAAATTTTGTTCTCGGCCGGGATAGCCACCCTTGGACTGGTCATGAATTCCCCGGCGGTGATTATCGGCGCGATGCTTATCTCGCCGCTTATGGGGCCGATTCTTGCGTCAGGCCTGGCCCTGGCGTCGGGCGACATAATTCTGGGTATTCGCGCCCTTGCCAAACTCCTGCTTAGCTGCGGCCTGGCCGTCTTATTCGCCATCTTTCTAGTTGCTATTTTGCCGTTCAAAGAAATGACGAATGAGATAGCCGCCCGGACACAGCCTAATACTCTCGATCTCATTATCGCTCTTTTTTCAGGCGCGGTCGGCTCGATCGCAGTATGTCGCGACGTAAAAGGGGTTGCAACTTCGATTCCCGGTGTTGCCATAGCGGTCGCGCTGATACCGCCACTTTGTGTTGCGGGCTATGGACTCGGCCTGATCTTCAGCTTGGAAACGACGACCGGACTGCGGATCGCCGCGGGCGGTAGCCTGCTGTTTCTAACCAACCTGGTCGCTATTACGTTCACGGCGATGGTCGTTTTCCTTGTTGTTCGATTGAGCACCGCGAAGGTAAAAGAGCGCGCCGAAGAATGGGAACATTCCGACCCGGAGAGCGCGTTCATAATAAAGTTTATCGACCGTTTCCCGCGGCTCGCGAACGCCCGCGAAATACGCAGCCTCGGCGTACGCTTCGCCATGATTCTCATCCCGCTGGCCGCGATCCTCGTTCCTTTGACCCAGTCCTTTACTCAGCTTCAAAATGAAATTGCAAAGGAAAGGCACGACAACGCGCTAAGAAAAGAGATCAGGGGTCTATGGCAGGAGCGTTTCCAAAATAAGTCCGACGGCAAGGCGCGAAGCTCGGTGGATCAGCTTACGGTTGTTGAAAAGAACAACGTCCTCAATGTCGATCTGCGCGTTTTCGACGATGAGCCTTACACGACAGGTGAAAAACAGGAGTATGTAAAGCTGCTCGCTTCGCGGCTTGACCGTACGCCCGAATCGATAAATTTGCAGCTCACCGAAATTCCGACCTCATCGGTCCTGGCGGCATTGCGCTCCCGGGCTGAACCTAAAACGCCGACGCTCGGTGAATTGCAGGCCAATCTTTGGAATCAAATAGACGGGGCGGTACGCGAGATAGAACTTCCGCCGGACGCAAAACTTATCAGCCGTCAGGTCATTACCGACGGCACCAATTCGCTTCATCTCAAGATGACTTATCTTTGCGAATCCGGGATCGATGCCGTGGCGGAGGTTGTCGTGCTGACGCCTTCCGGCTTGGTAGGACGAACGCTGAAGGACGCCCGTTTCGCGGAAACCTACGACACTATCGTTGTCGCGTTAAAGCAACGCGGAGGCAAGGTAGGGAGGCCCACAACAATCCCGCTGCACGCCGGCGATATTCTCGTCATAGAAGGCACAAGCGATAATTTAGACGCGCTATCGCAGAGGAAGGGCTTTCTTGTAATCGGCGATGTCAAAAGGCCCGATCAGCAGACCGGTAAGGTCCTGATCACCCTTCTTACTCTGGCGGCTGTCGTTTTATCAGTTGTCTCTCGGACTGGTTCCGATCGTGACCGCGGCGGTTGCGGGGTGCGCGGTTTTGATACTTTTCAAATGCCTCAAGCTTCGCGAAATGTATCGGGCGATCGATATGAGCATCGTCTTTCTGCTTGCGGGTTCTCTTGCGTTAGGAGCGGCCCTGGAAAAGACGGGAGTTACCGCAATCATTGCCAACGTTTTGGTCGGCTTCGGCGGCAACGTGCATCCCGTAATTATGATCGCCGCGTTTCTATTCGCCGCCATAGTGATTTCCGAATTCATGTCGAACAGCGGCACGATCCCGCTGCTGGCCCCGATCGCGATTACGGTCGCTAACAAAACCGGCATCGAACCGATGGCCCTGATCGCGGCGATCACGTTCGGCTCGACGGCCGCCTTCGCTATGCCCATCGGCTATCAGACAAGCCTGATGATCTACGGAGTGGGCGGTTATCGAGTTAAAGACTTTGTCACAATGGGCATCGTACTCGACGTACTCCTCGCCCTGCTTGCCCTTATTCTCATTCCATACTTCTGGCTGTAACTCGATATCTAAAACGGCTATGCAGGATTTTATTGGCAAATATTTCGACCGGTAGCTGACTCCTTTGCAAAGTTCACAACGTTTCGCGAACAAATAGTCAGATCGGTTCAGCCTTCGCCGAAATGCAGGGGAATCGGACGGTGGCGGAGGTATGCCGGGAGCATACGATCTCGGAATCGACTTATTTTAACTGGAAGGCGAAGTACGGCGGGATGACCGCCGCCGAGATCAAGCGTTTGCAGGAACTTGAGGAAGAGAACGCAAAGCTGAAGCGGATGTACGCGGAGATGGCGTTGGAGTGCCAGGTACTGAAGGATCTAATCAAAAAAAATTCCTAACTGGCACTAACGGTGGGACGTTTACAGGCCCGCCCGACATGATCGGGCGCATTTTTAAACACTACTTTCGTAAACTCTAATCATTTGGACGGGTAGCCAGGCACAAATATCTGACATGTGGGTGACAAAAAGACAGGTTTTGACCACTCAAGACTGTCTCTCTAGCCGATTCTTTTTTTCTTTCTAATCATTATATTCATCATCATTCACAAGTAAAAATTTCGTCCACGAAGAGCGTCCGAACAGATTGCTACCGCCTAAAGGTATTTAGGAAAAACTCTTCCGGAGACGTTCGAATTAGGCGCTTTTTTCTGTCAGGATCGATCGATCTTATTGCGCGAATAGAGAACGATGGATTTTTACGATGTCTCGGAATTGAGACTTCCCGCTGGGTAATTGGCAAGTAAAACACTACTTTCCTTGAGGCTACTTACGCCTCTGATTTGTATTGGTTGTCGACATTGAGTCGGGACCGAACTGCCGACGACTTTGGACCAGTTGCCCTGGCTAGAAGTTTTGAAATGAGTAATTCACAAAGTACTACCCCAAAAAGCTTCAACCATGATCCTGCGCAAGAACTTATTGTCCAATCTCTTGCGAAATTGGACAGCAAGGCTCTTGGCATTGCGATCGGACTGCTGTTCGGCACGGGAGTATTTCTTGCAACGAATGTTCTGATCTTTAAGGGTGGAGACGTAGTAGGACCGAACCTGGCTCTCTTGGGTCAGTTTTTTGTCGGTTACGAGGTTTCGTTCCGCGGCAGCCTGATAGGCGGAATCTACGGCCTGATATCAGGTTTTATTATCGGGTGGCTGATTGCTACGCTACGGAATCTTGTCCTGTCCATCTACATGTTCGTTTTGCGGCTTAAAGGCAGTATGTCAGCCGTGAACGACTACATCGACAGTCCCTAACCATAAAAATGCAGGAAAAGAGTCAGAAAAAAGTCGTAATAATCGGGGCCGGACCGGCTGGATTGACGGCCGCATACGAGCTTTGCAAGGAAGGTGTTCCGTCGGTCGTACTGGAAAAGGATAACGTTGTAGGCGGCATATCGCGGACGGTCAACTACAAGGGATATCTCTTCGACATCGGCGGTCACCGGTTCTTTACAAAGGTCAAGGCTGTAGAAGACATGTGGCGCGAGGTGTTAGGAGAAAAACGATTCCTCCGCCGCTCGCGGCTTTCTCGCATCTACTACAACAAGAAGTTTTTCTATTACCCGCTTAAAGCGACAAACGCTCTTCTGGGTTTGGGCCTGTGGAACTGCGTTATGATGGTGGGCAGTTACGCGAGAGCGCAGATTTTTCCGATCAAGGTCGAACGCTCGTTCGAAGACTGGATCAGCAACCGATTTGGAAGGCGTCTGTACAATACTTTTTTCAAGACCTATACCGAAAAAGTGTGGGGAATGCCCTGCAGCGAAATATCGGCGGACTGGGCCGCTCAACGCATTAAGGGCCTGTCGCTTGTCGCGACGATAAGGAGTGCATTGTTAGCCAGTCAGGTAAAACAGAAAGGCGAGATTATAAAGACTTTGATCGACGCATTCGACTATCCGGAAAAAGGGCCGGGGATGATGTGGGAAATGGTTGCCGACGACCATCAGAAGCGCGGGAGCGAACTGAAGATGGAATCGGGAGTTGGGAAGATCCATGGGACCAAAGGCCGCGTGACCGCGATGGAAGCTGGCGTTAATGGAACCCAGGAGTTGGTCGAAGGAACTGATTTTATCAGCAGCATGCCGATCCAGGAGCTGGTCAGAAAAATGGAGCCGACGCTCCCGGAAGACGTCTTGCAGGCGGCCGACAAACTTGGCTACCGTGACTTTTTGACCGTATCGCTGATCATTGATAAACCCAACCTTTTTCAGGATAACTGGATTTACATTCATGACTCCGAAGTTAAGGTCGGCCGGATCCAGAACTTCAAGAACTGGAGCCCAAGCATGGTGCCCGATCCGAATAAGACGTGCTTGGGCCTTGAATACTTCTGCTTTGAAGGCGACGGTCTCTGGACGATGAAAGACGAGGAACTGATTGCCCTCGGCGTCAAGGAACTAGGCATTCTCGGATTGATCGACGAAAAAGATTTTGAAGATGGAGCCGTGGTTAGAATGCCGAAGGCGTATCCGGTTTACGACAGCGTTTATGGCGAGGCGGTCAATACTATTCGAGAATTTTTGGTCGAAATGCCGAATCTATATCTGGTGGGAAGAAACGGGATGCACAAATATAACAATCAGGACCATTCGATGCTCACCGCCATGCTCTCGGTCAAAAATATCCTCGGGGCCAACTATGACGTTTGGGGAGTAAATGTGGATAATGAATATCACGAAGAGATCAAGGACCAGGAGAAAGAAGATCTAGCTGTTTTAAGTTCTACTCAGCCTCTGGTGCCAAAGAGAATTTCATAAAACGATGTCGACACAAAACCGCGTTGATACGTTGGATTCCGAACATTTGGAATATTCCGAAAACAAGCCGACCGTTTCGGAGGAAGAAATTATTCGCACGGCTGTGGTCCGATTGAACGGCCATATCCTAGGATTCGTCCTTGGAGCAATCTGCTCTTTGGCTATCTTCGCTGCAACGAACTGGCTGGTGTTGAAGGGTGGCGAAGTGGTGGGCCCACATATGGGACTGCTAGGTCAATTCCTGATAGGTTATTCAGTGACTTTCGTGGGCAGTTTGATTGGGGCAGCTTACCTGTTTTTCTTCGGCTACGTTTCCGGTCTCTTCATAGCTTGGATATATAACTGGGTAATATCATTGCGGCCACGAAGCACTCGGTAATCAATTATCTTACGAATTCAAACCTCTATCTTTATTTTCGGAAAAGGTTCAGCTCGACGATCCAGCCTTTCGATAGTAAGTAAAGCAATATCAGATCCACGAGTGTAGCCGCGGTCCTGCTTTCGGCAGGCTTTTTTGCTGGCTTGTATGAAAATCGGCATCGACGCGTGTTGCTGGGGTAACAAACGAGGTTTCGGCCGGTTTACCAAGGAGCTTCTCGGAGCATTGTTGGAGATCGACGAACGGAACGAATACCTATTCTTCGTTGATAGCGAAACTACGGAAGTCGGTGACATTCCCGCTCGAGTTACGAAGGTCGTTGCTAAAACAACATACTCACCGGTCAAAGCTGCCGCGGCTGATGGGCGAAGGTCATTGCGCGACGTATGGTCTATGAGCCGGGAAGTGCTGAAGCACAAAGTCGATGTATTTTTCTTCCCGGCGGTCTATTCCTATTTTCCAATTTTTAATCGAACTAGGATAGTGCTGACACTTCATGACGTTATAGCGGACCATCATCCGGAACTGATTTTCCCAAACGCAAAATCAAAGTTTTTTTGGAAGCTGAAACAAAAGATTGCCATCGGTCAGGCCGACATTGTTGCAACCGTCTCGGAATATTCAAAAAAGGAAATAGTTGAATACTTCCGGTTGCCCGAATCACGTCTGCGAGTCATTTCCGAGGCAGCTCGTCCGATCTTCAAAACGCTGCCCGCAAATAACGGATTCGTTTCGACCCTTCGCCGATATGGGTTGGTACCGGGTGAAGACTTTTTGCTTTACGTGGGCGGCATCAGTCCACACAAAAATTTAAGTAGGTTGATAGATGCTTTTAAAA
>JABFSB010000156.1 GCA_013140875.1 Acidobacteriota bacterium | reverse complement strand
ACACTATCTCACCCGTGTCGACCGCTGAAGCGACAAAATGCACGGTCAGGCCGACCTCTTTTTCGTCGTTGAACAATTCCCAAAAAACCGGCGGCCCGCCGCGATAGTACGGAGCGAGGCCCTGATGAAGATTGATCGAACCAAATTTCGGAATCGAGAAGACGCTTTCCTTGATAATATTCGTGCCGTAAACCACCCCCAGGTCGGCGGCCGCGGCACTCATCTTTTCGAGACAGCTATCCGAATGAAAATTATCTACCTCGACGATTGGAATGCCAGCCCGGTTCGCGGCTTGGCGAGTCAGATCATTTGTGGTTCGAGTGTCGGCTGCCGCGTCAGACCTGCCGAAAAGCTTTCTGATCGTTCCGCTGACGCCGTCATATTTTATTGATCGCCTCGCCTTCTCGATCAGCCCTCGCTTGGGCGTGATTACCGTCTCGATAAACACAGCAACGACCTCGACACCGCGAAGTTCGGCCAGGCGTTCGATAACGAGGTCTGCCCCGCCGTGCGTCAACAGGATCACGCGCATACAGGTGCCGAAAACACTTTTTAAGCCGACTCCTTCATCGCTTCGGCGTTTTGGGTTTGCGGTTGCCGGTCGCTTGAAACGTCGTGCTGCAGGTTTTCGCTGTTCAGGCGGTTTTCCCAAGCAGCCTTTACGAACGAAACAAAAAGCGGATGTGCCGCCAGCGGCTTCGACTTGTATTCGGGATGGAACTGGCAAGCCACAAAATACGGGTGCTGCCCGCGATCCAGTTCGATCATCTCTACGAACTTTCCATCCGGCGAGATACCACTGAACACAAGACCTTCCTTCTCGAGAATGGACCGGTATTCCGGATTGAACTCGAATCGATGACGGTGCCGTTCGCCGATCTCGTCAGCATCGTGATAGATCTCTCGTGCGAGCGAGCCGTCTTGCAGCCTGCATGCCCATTCGCCCAATCTCATCGTTCCGCCCATCTCGTCGACGTTGACCAGATCACGCAATTTGAAAATTATCGGGAAGGGAGTCTCTTCGTTGAACTCGGTCGAATCGGCGTCTTTTAATCCACACACGTTACGCGCGAACTCAATGCACGCAGTCTGCATCCCGAGGCAAATACCAAAATAGGGCGTGCCGGAACGTCGGGCGTATTTGATCGCACGCAGCATTCCCGAAATGCCGCGTTTGCCGAATCCGCCGGGAACGAGAATTGAATCGAAATCCTGAAGTTCGGTTTCGTAATCGTCCTTCATAAGGTTTTCGGATTCGATCCACGTCACGTTCACCCGAAGATTGTTGGCGACTCCAGCATGCGTCAACGCTTCGCGCAGCGACTTATACGAATCTTCTAGTTCTACGTATTTTCCGACAATTGCGATTCTTACCGAGCCGCCCGTCGGATCTTTAATCGTAGCCACAAGCTCGCGCCAACTCTTTAGCTCAAGATGCGGGAATTTCTCATCGAGACCAAGATCGCTGACGATAAGTTCATCGAGTCCCTGTTCGTGAAAAGCCAGCGGCACTTCATAAATAGTCGGCACGTCCAGAGCCGAAATCACGGCATTTTCCTGAACGTTGCAGAACAACGCGATCTTCTTGCGCAGGTCCATCGAAAGCGTCCGTTCCGAACGGCAGAGGAGGATGTCCGGTGCGATACCGATCTCGCGGAGCTCCTTGACCGAATGCTGAGTGGGCTTCGTCTTAAGTTCGCCTGCGGCCGCTATGTACGGAACAAGGGTTACGTGAACAAAGATCGCATTTCCTCTGCCTTCTTCATTGCCGACCTGACGGATGGCTTCCATGAACGGCAGCGATTCGATGTCGCCGACCGTTCCGCCCATTTCTACTATCAGCACGTCCGGCTGATGTTCGTTCGCCACCGTCCGAATCGCCATCTTGATTTCGTCGGTGATATGCGGGATGACCTGTATCGTCTTGCCGAGATAATCGCCGCGACGTTCTTTCTCGATAACGGAAAGGTATATGCGGCCGCTGGTCCAGTTGTTCGCCTGCGAGAGTTTCGCGTTCGTAAACCGCTCGTAATGGCCCAGATCAAGATCGGTCTCGGCGCCGTCGTCGGTCACAAAAACTTCGCCGTGCTGGAACGGCGACATGGTGCCCGGATCGACGTTGATATAGGGGTCCAGCTTCATCATCTGCACCTTCATCCCGCGAGCCTCAAGCAGACAACCGATCGAACTCGCCGCCAGGCCCTTGCCCAAACTCGAAACCACACCGCCAGTGACAAATATGTACTTGGTCATTTTTCTCCTGCTCTAAGAATCCTCGTCTTCGTTTACCGGGCCGCCCGCCTTCCCTTCACGTTTCTTCTTTCCGTAACGCCCGTCCTTCATCTGCATCTGGACCTCCTTTGCCTTTGCGGCTTCGGGGTTCATCAGTTCGTTCAGAGCGTTCATCGAAGCTCCCAGCATGGTCGTATTCTCCGCCGCATTCCGTTCGAAATCTTCGGAAGTGCGCGGTTTTGGATTGGCCAGGGCTCTGATGCCAAAATAAGCACCCGCCAAAAGCAGGACCAAAAAAGCAATGCCGATCCAATCGCCCATAATCAATCACCCGAGCCGCCGCCCAGAATCTGCTTAACGTATTCCAGATCTTTCGTCGTATCGACGCCGATTGAGCTTGCCGCGACTTCGACGATCTTTATCTTTCCGCCGTTCTCCAAAATTCTAAGCTGTTCGAGCATTTCTGCCCGCTCAAGTCTGGAAGGCGGCATCTTTGCGTACCGGAGCAGGAATTCGCGTCGATAAACGTAAAGACCTGTGTGTTTTTTAAAGTGGCGCAGCAATCCGGGGTCGTCTTTCAACGCGAAAGCAAGGCCGCCCGCCCGGTTGACCTCGTCTCGCAAAAAAGGTATCGGCGAACGCGAAAAATAGATCGCATCGCCCGATTCGTTGGCGACCACCTTTACAATATCCGGCGAAAAAACATCGGTTGCGGTTTCGATGGCTTCGCAAATCGTCGCAACATCGGCGTCCGGGTCGCCAATTAGAATCTCGACCGCCCGGTCTATCGTTTCGGGCGAGATGAGCGGTTCGTCGCCCTGAACGTTGACGATTATCGAACCTTCGGGCAGCTTTGCCGCGACCTCTGCTATTCGGTCACTGCCCGACTGGTGATCGGGCGAGGTCATCATTGCCTCGGCACCGCTTTCGGTGACAACTTTGAAAATGCGGTCGTCGTCGGTGGCGACGATCACTCTTGCAACCGTTCCGGCCGCCGCTGCACGTTCTAAGGTATG
Source organism: Acidobacteriota bacterium (assembly GCA_013140875.1). Classification (GTDB taxonomy): domain Bacteria; phylum Acidobacteriota; class Blastocatellia; order Pyrinomonadales; family Pyrinomonadaceae; genus OLB17. The sequence goes on along the minus strand of JABFSB010000156.1, from coordinate 3,325 downwards.
CAGAATCAATGGCTTACCGCAAACGTCGAGCAGCAGTTTTCCGGGCAAACGGGTCGAAGCGAACCGTGCCGGAATAATCGCGATCACATTTTGTCTTGGATTTGATCCGTGTTGCTCCACGGGATTCTAGATTATAGGCATTTTCAGCGCTTATCAAGACCAAATATATAAAACTTGGAAGTTGGCAGACCTTTCGCTACACTTTCAACGTGCAAGAACAGATCACGCCGACAGTCGAACCCTTCACCTATCAACCCGCGGCCCCGATCAGTCCGTTTACGCGTTCGCCTAACGATCCGGCGTGGAGCTCCGGGCTGGCTGTCGGAATGTGGTTCGTGAGCGTATTGCTCATAATGTTCGTTCCGCTCGTCTTTCTGGCCCCTTATGCAATTTCAATCGCTAAGGCGTATCCGACCACGGAAGACATGGTCAAACAGCTCTCCACCGATCCGTTTGCGATCGCCCTTCAAATAGCGGCGATAATTCCGGCCCATATAATTACTCTGTTCCTTGCTTACCTGCTTGTAACCCAAGGCCGAAAGTTTCCTTTCCTCGAAACTCTCGGATGGCGGTCGGGCGGAATACGATGGTGGCACTACATCGTTATTCTCGTTGGTTTCTTTTCTCTCGCTGCTTTGATCAGTCAGGTTCTACCGGAGCATGAAACAGAACTGGAGCGAATATTGAAGAGTTCGAGATCTGCAGTATTGCTGGTTGCCTTCATGGCGACGTTTACTGCGCCGCTCGTTGAAGAAGTAATTTATCGTGGGGTCCTTTTCTCAGCTCTTCAACGAACGATAGGTACCGGCTCGGCTGTGGGCCTGGTCACTTTCCTGTTTACGCTCGTGCACGTGCCTCAATATTTTGAGAGTGCCTCGACGCTGATTTTGCTTGCCATTCTAAGTCTTGTTCTAACGCTTGTACGAGTAAAAACGGACAACTTGCTTCCGTGCGTAATACTTCACACTCTTTTCAACGGCATCCAATCGATCGGCCTCGTGATCGGACTTTTTCTTAGTACCGACAGCAATACCGAAGAGGCCGTTTCAACCGTTTTCTTTTTCCTTAAATAAGAAAAGCGGGCAGACCAACAAGCCTGCCCGCCTTTTAAATAACTGGCCGATCGTTTACGGCCTTCCGCGTTTAACCTCTACCGGTTCCGATCGCGTCGGCGGCGGCGTGCTTGGGCTTGAAGCTCCGCCACCTGAATATCCACCTGACGATCTGATCGGCTCGGACCCGACCGAAGGATTGTAGTCTATCCCGGTACGACCCGGCTTAATTTCAGGGAAATCGCGTCCGGTCGAACCGCTCGATCCCTGGACCTGCGCGAACGGCGGTCTGACCGGGCCGTCAACTGGCGGCAATCGGGGGTTGCGAGGGTTTTTCGTTTCCGGATTCGAAACAACCGGTCCCGAACCGCCCGGCGGCTGATAGTAAACAACTCTCGGCAACCCGTAATAGCCGATGTTGTTCCCGAATCCGTAACCGTAAGGTGAACCCCAGCCCCAGCCGAACGGCAGAAAGCAATTGCTGCGACTCCACGGATCGTAAACCCAAAGGCCGAACGAGTTATACATATTCCATTGACGACCCAGGAACGAGCGCATCAACGCCGTCCTCATCGTATTTCGTTCGAGGCTGGCAGTGATCTTCGCCAGGTCCTTTGCCCGGGACTTGCTCCAGATCTCGAGATCGTCCTTGTCGTCACGGTCGAATTTACTGACCGAAAGCGCCGATCCGAGCATCGAGCCCTCACGGCCCGATTTAACGACTGCCTTTTCGTCATCGCCGATGCGGGCCTTACCCTTCCATACCGCAATCTTGCCAACGTCGCCCTGACCGACATCGACGCGATAAATGCCTGACTCGATCAAAGAAAGCTTCGTTTTCGGTGTGTTGACCGAAACAACGAAGTCTTCTGTCGCAAACACTTCCAGGATAGCACTGCCTGCATCAAGTTTGACCTGAAGATCGTCGAGCGACGTCGAGTTGAACTCGAACGCCGAATTCGCTCCCAGCCTCAGGTACGAGCCTGGATTAAGAAGGATCTCGACCTTACCGTCGGCTCCGGTCGAAACCCGGTCGCCGATCTCGAGTTTGTCTCCCTTCAACAGATAGCCGCTTTTTCCCTCGGTTCGGACCACTCCAACGGCACCCTGAACAAAATTGACTCCGCCGGCCTTTGCGGAGATCAGATATTTACTACCTGCCGCGGCCGCTATCGAATCGTCCTGTGCAAAAAGCGAAGCGGTCAACACTAACGCCGTAACCGCAGCACCAAAGACTCGCGAGATGCAATTTTTCATATTTTTTTTCCTTGGGAAGAAATATTTCAGATGTTATTCTCTTTCTCCGCAAAAATCAACGTAATTTCCTATCTAATAGTGGCTTAGATCAGCCGGCCGGTTGCCTTCGAAAAAGACGAACAACCTTTGTTGCCGCAACGTAATCAAACTAAGCGTCCGAAGTCCGGACTTTTTATGGCAACTTTCAAGGACCCAACGCAATGTTTTGCCCCGCTCGAAGTTGTCGAGCGCCTCCTTGAAATACGCAGCGAGCTTGGATACTCCGAGAATCTTTATTTGGCTCGAACCAACGAGTTGATGGACTCGCTCGATGCCTACGGCTTCGATATTTACGCCTTTTCGACCGAAAATAACAAAATAAACTATGGCGATTACACCGCACCGGTCGTTCCGGGCGGCGACATCATGCACATGTCGATAAAGGCCCACTGATTTAGATTTTTTTGATTTCACAACTAAAGGACGCGGAAGGTGATCTGAGAAAAGTTTTGGACGCACCCCGCGTCCTTTTTGATAACCGGCTCGACGGACATTCCTTGGCCGTCTGTGGTTCTCTAATCTATCTTTGACCAAAAGAATTAATGGAGAAAACCACCGAGTTAGGGGAAGAAGATGAAAAAGAAGTGCAATTGGAACTTCTTTATTTAGGTTGCTTTGACAATGAAGATCGTGCCGTCGTCGTCAAGGAATTTTCTTTCCGTAAAATCGGCAACGCCTTTGCGGATAAAGTCGATCATCTGCTTTGCCGGCAGGTCGATACACTCCAGCACACGTTTGGCAAAACGTTCCGTGCCATACTCGTCGCCGCTCTCGTTAGCGGCTTCGGTGATTCCGTCGGTGTAAAGGACCATCACCTGGCCTTTCTCAAAACGAATAAAATGCTGATGATAGCGGGCATCCGCGAACATGCCGAGCGGAGTGTCGCCGTATTCTACAAAACGCTGTTCGCCGTCGGGTTTTATCAACAGCGGCGGGTTGTGGCCCGCGTTGGAAAATACGAAGGTACGGTTTGTCGT
>JABFSB010000437.1 GCA_013140875.1 Acidobacteriota bacterium | reverse complement strand
GAAAAGGCCGAAGACAATGCCGATCCCGACGCTGGCGAAGAAGCCCAGGATAGGTGCCCACCACGGCACGTACGAAGGAAAGACGAGGGCAATAAGCAGCGTTAAACCCCAACCGATCGCGAGGCCTACGAGCCCGCCAAAACCCGTCAGTGTTCCGGCTTCGATGAGAAACTGGACCAGGATGTCGCTTTGCTTTGCACCGATGGCTTTACGGATTCCGATCTCCCGCGTGCGTTCGGTAACCGATACGAGCATTATATTCATCACTCCGATACCGCCGATCAAAAGCCCGATGGATGAGATCGCAACCATCGCCAAAGCGACACCGGCGGTGATCGATTGAAATTGTTCGATGATGCTGTCGGCGGTTGCGGTGGAAAAATTGTTCTTGGCGCCGAATGGAACCTGACGACGCACCCTAAGCAGGTCCTCGATTTGGTCTTTTGCTTGAAGGATCCGGCCTTCACGCGCGATGGCGAGAATGAAAACATCGTCCGCATTCGGCTTGATTCGCAGGGCCGAACCAAAGGGCATGAATATCGTATTGCTCTCGTCATTGTTTCCGCCACCGCCACCAAGCAGTTGGGCCTTTTTCTCGAGATGCCCGACGATCGTAAATTCGCGGCCGTTGACCTCGAGAGTTTTTCCAACCGGCGACTCGTACGGGAAAAACGTATCTTTGACCGTTGCACCGATCAGGCAGACATCTTTTCTATAATCGACCTCCGATTGAGTAAACCACCGGCCTTCGATCAGGATCTCCGTTTGAGAGCGCTCTATTTCGGGCAGCGTTCCGCTAAGTTGGATATTCTGAGTCTGTTTCCCATTGGCCGAAACGATAGTTTTATTACCGAAAAATCCGCTTGAGACATTAAGAAAAGGTACGGCGGTATCAATCTCGGAAAGCTGACGAAGTGCAAGGGCGTCTTCAAGCGTCAGGGGCGGACGCATACGCTCCTCCCGGCTTGGCCGCCCGAACCGAAGCCCGATCTCTAATTTATAGACAAATATCGATTTTGTGCCGAACGCTTTGATCTGCTCCTCGAACGCAAGTCCGATTCCCGAGATCAGCGACGACATCAACATCACGGTGATAACACCGACCACGACGCCGATTATTGTCAGAAACGAACGCAGTTTGTTCCCGCGAAGCGTGTCGAACGCCATCTTCAGGTTCTCGATAAATCTGCTGGTCGCCACTCTCATTGTCGTTTAATCGGCCCTCAGCGCCTCGATCGGATCGAGTTTTGCGGCTTTCCACGCCGGGAACAGGCCAGCCAGTATTCCTACCGCCGCGGAAACGCTGATCGCGATTACCGCTGCCCACCATGGTATCTTAGTCGGGAAGACGAACTTGGTTATTATTATTCCCAGAACAAACGCCAGAATAAGGCCCATCAAGCCGCCGATCGCCGAAAGCAGCCCGGATTCGAAAAGAAACTGCCTCAAAATATCGGCCTGCCGGGCGCCCAAAGATTTCCTGATCCCGATCTCTTTGGTACGCTCTGTCACCGCGACAAGCATAATGTTCATGATCACGATAGCTCCGACCATGAGGGCAATTCCAGGTACGAACAGGATGACGATCGAGAACGCCCGGGTGAAGCTGCCGATCAGGCCGCTGATCGCGTCCGGAGTAACGATGCCAAAATTATCCTTCTCGCCCGTCGGCAGCTTACGCTTGATGCGCATCAGCGTTCGCACTTCGTCGACTGCGTCCGCCATCTTGACGCCGTCCTTGGCCATTACTACGAAATAAGGCGCCCGCTGCCATTTAAGTCCTCCGAAATTAGCGCCGAATGTCTTGATCGGCAGTTGTACGAAATTATCCCTCGGCTGGCCGAATACGGTTCCTTTTGCGACTTGAATTCCGATGATCCTGTACGGAATTCCCGATATCATTATCTCGTTTCCCAGCGCGTCGCCCTGCGGGAAAAGCTTTGTCGAAATGTCCGAGCCGACAAAGGCGACGCGCATCGAATTATTATTTTCCGATTCAGTAAAATATCGTCCGTATTCGACATCGATGTTGTCGATAATGCCGATCACCGGCTCGGCTCCGGTAATACTCACTTCGGCTAAAGTCTCGGTGCCGTACCTTACGTCACGCGACGTATTGCCCGCCTTGGCCCCGATGTAACTGACCAACTGTGCACGTTCCTTGATAAAGTCGAGTTCGTCGAAAGTGAGTTCTTTATTTCGACGCTGAGCGGCCGCGATCGAGTCGGTGTCCTTAAAATCTTCGAAGTTGAAACGCTGGACCGTAAACGAGCTCGACCCGATCCCCGCGATTTTCTCGTCGACGTAAGCACTAAAACCCTGCAGCAAAGATAAAACCACCATGAACGCGGTCATGCCTATGATCATTCCAAGCAGCGTCAAAAAAGACCTCAGCTTGTGGGCCATTATCGATGCCAGCGCAAGTTTTAGAGTTTCGGCAAGGTTCATCCGTTATAAAGAATTCTAATCTTTCTTTTAGTTTATACGCAAAAAACTAAGGAGGGTTTAAATACCGCGTTTGAAAGCAAGCTTATACAGTACCGCAAGGTGCGAGAAAAGAACTATCGGAACGATCGCGGTTGGCAGCCAAATATAGGGAAAATAAAGAATCGCAATGTTCGGCTGCTCAAAGGCGATTCGCTGCATCGGCGAGGGCAGAGAGAGCAAAGCAATGATGACTATGTTGAACAAAAGAGCGAGCGCCGCGAGATTCCAAAAGATCAGAATATAACGGCCGGCGGCTGACGGGCGAAACGCGAAATAAAGCGCTATCGGAGCAGTCAGGCCCGACAAAATATCAAGGTTATTCCCGTGAAACGTCATTATATTCGGGACGACACCCGCATCGGCAAGCCAGGCCAAAGTCAATTCAACCGGGATCCTGATAATGTGAATGACGGTAAGTATTGTTAAGGAAAATGGCGTTAGGACATTGTCCCGGGCAAACAGGAAAACCAAAACGATAACGAGGAGTGACGGAGCCAGTCCGAATAGAAAAAGCCGCGGAGGAAACGAGCCGGTATTAAGGTAAAAGCCGTCGGAAGCCGCAATAAATTGAAATAACAAACAAAATGGGGTGAGAAAAAGAAGTAGTTTTTGCCAAAAAGAATTCGGCCTGATCGAGCGTACCCCGAAAAGAAAAATACCGACCGTAACAAAAGTCGTTACCATGAAAACGACTGATACAAAGGCCGGCACGTTTTGCATTTATCGGATTTTCTCGTCTTTTTCTATCTGTCCGTCACGGATCGTGATAACACGATGCGCCCGCTCGGCAACCTCATGCTCGTGCGTAACGACGATTATGGTGTTTCCCTCGGCGTGCAGCTTTTCAAAAAGCGCCATAATCTCGACGCTCGTTTTCGAATCGAGGGCGCCCGTAGGTTCGTCGGCAAGAAGGATCGACGGATGATTTACAAGCGCCCGTGCAATTGCGACTCTTTGCCGCTGTCCGCCCGAAAGCTCATTGGGTTTATGGCCGACCCGATCGCCAAGTTCCACGGAAGCGAGGGCCGCCTGAGCTTTTTCGTTTCGCTCACCCGCTCGCATTCCCGCATAAATCAAAGGCAGCTCGACATTATGCAGTGCGGTCGCGCGTGCGAGCAGATTAAAGGTTTGAAAAACGAATCCGATCTCCTTGTTCCGAATATGAGCAAGTTCGTCGTCCGTCATCTTGGAAACAAGATTTCCGTTGATCCAGTATTCACCCTTTGAAGGCGAATCGAGACATCCGATCAGATTCATCAACGTCGATTTGCCCGAACCCGAAGGGCCGATGATCGCAAGGTATTCACCTTTATTCACGCGAAACGTAACGTCGCGCAAAGCATGTAGCTCTTCGACGCCCATCTGGTACGTCTTCCAGATGTTCTTCATCGTGATCAGGCCTTCGCCGGTCGACGTTTGCGGCTGAAACGCCGGCTCGGAATTGCCATTTTCGTTTTCCATGAATCGATACATTCGGGACAAATCTTAAGCCTTAGGCGTCGCGCCCTCTTTCTTTTCCTGCTTTTTTACGACCGTGTCTTCTTTAAGGGTGTTCAGGATCCTGCTTGGCCCGGTGATCACATCTTGTCCCTCGCTTAAACCCGACACTATCTGAATATCGGACTCGCCCGTTATTCCCGTTTCCACCGCAACGAACTTCGCCTTATTGCCTTCAAGAACGTAAACACCTTTGATCGGCTTGGGTTTTTCCGACGGCTGCGGAGCGTTGGGAATCGAATTCGATCCCTGATCGCCTTCGGGTTTCTTTTCAATCACCGCCTGAAGCGGAACGGCCACTACGTTCTGCGCGGTCTTGGTTGTTATTTCCGCTGTAGCACTCATGCCCGGACGAAGGGCCGCCTGCATGTCATTAGAGAGATTTACAAGTCGGATCACAACCCGAAATTCCTTTGCTTCCTGGACGTTGATATTTGTCGAAAGCCCGCCGCTGGTCTGCGATTTTCCGACCGCAAGCGGAGTTTTCTGTAATACCTCGCCATCAAGCTCATTCTCGCCGAATGCGTCGACTTTGATCTTGGCTTTCTGCCCGACCGCCACCTTGTCGATCTCAGTCTCATCCACTTTGACCTCGACATTTATCTGCGACATGTCCGCGATCGTTAAAAGGGCGGTGGTAGACAGGCCGGCGACGGCAAACGTACCGACTTTAGAAGGGATTTCCGCGATGACGCCATTGATCGGTGCGATCACGACGGATTTATCGCGCTGGTTGCGTGATCCGCGAAGGACGGCCGCCTGCTGATCGGCACGCGATTGACTTGAATTAACGTTAATGCCCGCCGTGTCGACAGCCCGGCGAGCATCGCGGACGGCCACCTGCTGCGACGCAAGCCGTGCCTGCGAGTCCTTGACGGCGATCCGCTGCGACTCAAGCCGGGCCCTGGCCGTTTCCAACGACGCCCGGGCGTTCTCGACCCGATCGCGGGCTTCATCGAACTCCTTACGGGCGATCACTCCGCTTTCGAGAAGCTGCTCGTTTCGCTTCATTTCGCGCTGGGCGGCATTTACTTCGACCTGTGCTCGGTCGACCTCGGTCTGCGAGGTGATGACGCCCTGTCGCGAAGAATCGACCGCAACTTGGGCCTGATTCAGGCTTTGCTGCGACTGTGCGAGGTTATTCTGCGCCGCCGTAACCTGCGATTGCGATGATCGGACATCGTCTTGAGCGGACTGGTAAGCCGCCAATTGGGCATCCGTGCTGGACTCAAGCTGATTGGGATCAAGCCGGACCAAAACCTCGCCTTTTTCAACGACGTCACCTTCTTTTTTGGTTATCTCCTCGATCTTACCCTGAACTTCGCTGGTGAGGTTCATGAATTGGATCGGACGGACCTCTCCGGAAGACGTAACCGTCGACCGAAGCTCGGGCCGCGACTCTACCTTTACCACCGTCACTTCCGGTGTGTCCTTTCGCGTGGCAAAGATGCTCGCGACAACGACGATGGCGAGCAGGGCCGCGATAGATGAGCCAATGATTATCTTCTTCTTACGGCTAAGGGCCATAGTTAAATTATCCTCGAATTTATTGTCGAAAAAACCAGATAAAAATCAGAAACGTGAATTGCTTTCTCGCGTCAAGCCGTTATTACGACACTCCTCGTTTTGAAGTTTCAAAAAAGTGACGGCCATGAGCCTAAAGAGTAACGCTTTGTTGATGTTATGTCGATTTCAGGTGCTGGCCGTCCGCATTTACGAAAAACGAAATAACAGGTACACTAGCTTCAGGTCGTTTTTGAACTAATTTGATACGGCTTTGCCACGCCGTGTAACCTATATTTACTAATGATCAGATGCCAGACTTGCTCAAAGGAAAACCCGGACGAATCGCGTTTTTGCGATGAGTGCGGTACCAAGCTGGAAACTTCTTCGTCGGCCATTTCGCAGACGAACGGAACGCCGGTCGTCAATTTAATGCCGACCGATATTGGAGCGTCCGGTCCCAAATCCGCTCAGGTCACTTCCGTCGGTGTTCCTCCTTTAATTGAAAAAGCCGTTGAGTTTCCCGAGCATGGCGAGCAGGTCGAATCGAGGTCGAACCGAGGGGTTCATGCCCAGTTGATAATAGAACGAGGCGACTCGGCCAACACCGAATTCCAACTGTCTGCCGAGGAATCCTATATTGGAAGGTGGGACGCAGACAACGGCATTTTTCCGGACGTAGATCTGGATGCCCATGATCCCGACGCAAAAGTTTCGCGGCGCCATGCGCGGATCACTTATCGAGGCAATATCCATATGATCGAAGACCTTGGCTCAACGAACGGGACTTTTCTTAATCGGGGACGCCGCCTTTTGCCGGGCAGTCCGCAGGTTCTAACCGAAGCAGACGAGATCATTGTCGGTAAAACTTTCTTGCGCTTTCACATAGTTCGATAGCTGAGGTCTTTAATTTAAATTGGATACGAAATCAATGACCTGTCACGAGTGCGGTTCATCTGTAACAGACGCGGACGTATTTTGTCCCTACTGCGGCATCAGCCTTGCCGCGGCCAGCCCGGCTGTGCCCGAAGACGAATCGCTGGAAAGCACGATCATGATCACTCCGGCCGAAGCCGAAGCTATGTCCGCGAAGGCGTCCGCCTCCGAGCCCGTGTCAGTCCAAAATGTAGAGGAGCCTGCGGTTATCGAG
>JABFSB010000456.1 GCA_013140875.1 Acidobacteriota bacterium | reverse complement strand
ACTAATGGACGAAGTCCACATCAACCAAACCGACGACGGCACCTCCATCTCAATGACCAAATACCTCGTCCCAGAAGAAGTCCCGGCCTAAAATAATTAAGGTAGCAGCCTGTCCGCAACAGCCAATTTAGCTTGCATGTAGTGGTCATTCTTTCCCGCGAAGCCGGCACCTAGTCACGCCTGTGTCCAAAATATCTTTGGATTGCTCTCGAGGTCTCTTCGGCTACGCCGTTCGATGTGCGGAAAAGCTCCGCTTTTCCGACAGCCGCTCCAAAGATCTCGCGGCTCAGCCGCCGTTTTGCGGGGCGCATGGGCTTTGATCCCACACCGTGCGGTGGCGTAGCCGCAGCTTCGCCGCAAATAGACGGGCAAAGCCCATGGCCTCAGCTCTGGAAACAGGTTCCGAAATCTAACATCCATTGCCCGTAAACCGCATTTAATGCTATATTTCCCGCGTTCGGCCGATTTTTTCCCATGAATACACTTTATTACGGCGATAATTTAAAGATTCTTCGCGAGTACATCAAGGACGAGAGCGTCGATCTCATCTACCTCGACCCGCCGTTCAATTCGAACCGCAACTACAACGTCCTTTTCAAAGACGAATCCGGCTCCGAGGCCGATTCGCAGATAACCGCGTTCGAAGACACCTGGCACTGGAACGCTTCCGCCGAGCAGACCTACCACGAACTAATAATGACGGGCGATTCGGTCGCGAGAATGATCGAATCGTTCCGCTCCTTCATCGGCAACAACCAAATGATGGCCTACCTCGTAATGATGGCCGTCAGGTTGAAAGAACTTCACAGCGTCCTCAAACCGACCGGCTCGTTGTGTCTCCCACTGGGTTATGCCGATGATCGACTCGACATAAGTTAGGCTGTTAGGAAAGGATTTTCGCATATGGCTCCACAAGACACGTATCTCTCACTAATGCTCACTATTCGTAATCGATTCGACACAATTGACTTACTACACAATGCCTCGTCTGAACCATTCTCGCGAGCAGAGACTGCCGCTTTTCATGGCCGGAAGATTGTCGAAGCTATCGCGTTCGGGTGCTTAGTGGCAATTGAGAATGGGCTAAATACAGTGCCTCGGGACGCAAAGGGTCAATGGAACGCAGAGAGTATCTTTGAGAGCCTAAAATCTAAGGCGCTATCTGCCCTGCCCAGTCCTAGTATAATTCGCCAGGCTACGCCCGACGAACAGCGCGAGAACAACGTAAAGGCTGTGGGTGAAGGCATCCCGGAAAAGCGCCTAACCCACGATGACCTGATAAGTATCTATCAATCACTACATGCTTGGCTTCACGAGGTTAATCCGTACGTCCACTCCGAGCATGCTAACTTTTACGATCAGAAAGCGGAGACATTGTGGGCGGATCTCACGAAGCTCAGACTATTCATGGAGCGGCATTTTATTTCTATACACGGTGCTGCGTTCTTCTGCGTGCTGTGGGATAGCCAAGACGGTCAAACAAAGGTTGGCTCTCTTAGCAAAGCCATAGTCTAACAACTCATTCAAGCCGAAGCCGACACGGCTCGGTTTGATTTTACGCGGTAGAATGCTTCTCGAACGCTTCATTTCCGCATCGTCGAATGAAGGAGATATTGTTCTCGACCCGTTCTGCGGAATGCGGGACGACCATTGCGGCGGCGCGGAAGCTTAATCGGCAGTGGATCGGCATCGACATCACGCATCTGAGTGTCGGTTTGCAAAAACTTCGGCTCAAAGATTCATTTGGGCTGCTGCCGGTCACTGAAAAACGAACGGGAACGCCGTCGTCCCCGAAGGGGACAAATAAAATAGCCCAGGGTAAGGCCGAAGGCCGCCACCCTGGGAACAAGGCACAAATAGGTTCCGACCCTGAAGGGGTCGAACAAACAGCGGCGGCGGATGTTGCTCCCCTTCAGGGAGCGGATCACGGTCTTGACGCATCCCCAGGGTTTCACCCTGGGCTATTATCTTCGTCACCTTCGGCGACGGAAGAAGCGACACAGATCGCGAAGCTGAACACAGAGCCAACATCTTCGTCACTCTCGGCGACTTCCGACTATTACCAGGTCATCGGCCAGCCCGAAGACCTCGACGGTGCACGCGAACTGGCCGTTAACGACCGTTACGGCTTCGTTCCAATGCAGAAGCACGGGCGTGAGCAAGGGCGTAATGCTCAACTTGGCGAGTACGCCCTTGCTAACGCGCAGGCTTCCGCATCCGAATGGAACGCGCCGCCGCCCGAAAAAATGGCGTACCAGTCATCGACGGTTTCGGGATCGTGCCGACGCAGAAGCCCGCGCGTGAGCAAGGGCATAATGCTCAACTTGGCGATCACGCCCTCGCTAACGCGCAGGCTTCTGCATCCGATTCGAACGCTCCTCGCCCGAAAAAATGACGTATCAGGTCATCGGCCAGCCGGAAGACCTCGAAGGAAATTGGAGTTCTAAGTTTCTCCCTCCCGGCTACGCCAATGGCCCGATCAGCCGTTCCATGCATAACACTATTTACTATTGATGCAATTTCGCGTATACTCCGTCTGATCGTCCGAAAGGGCTGCTCTTTGAAAAATGGACCAATGTTTTGCTGGATTTTTGGCCGTTTTGATGAAAAAATTGCGGGAACACGGGACACTTTTGAGGTAAATGTAGAAATAATTGCATTTAAGTAATCGAAAAGAGTGGCCCAGGCTGGGGGGTCCGTCAAATGCAGAAGCCCGCGCGTTAGCAAGGGCGTAATTCAACATTGCACATTACGCCCTCCCTGACGGTCAGGCTTTCGCATCACCGATACGCGAGTGGACACCTGGGCAGCGGGACAAAGTCGTGACCCGATCACCGCAAAAAGGCACAGAGGCACAAAATTACTTTTTTGCGTCTTTCGTGCATTTTCGCGACGATCGAAAAATGCCCATTTTTGTTCCGCCGTGTTCCGCTTGTTCCGTCACACACGGAACGGAACAAAAATCGCGAAAAACGTCGATTCTTGCGCCACCTTGCGCCGCTTGCGCCGGAACACGCGGCGCAGGAATCGACCTTAAGTGATTTATGTTGTTTTATCGCGACGGTTGTGATAAAAACTTAATTTAATTTAGCCGCTTTGGCATTCTAATTTAAGCAAAGAAAAACGATAAGTAATTTTATGAGTACTGAAGCCGTAAGCCTCAGCCCGGCGGGAGTTAAGACTGCCGTTGTGTATGCCGACGACTATTTGAACAAGTTGACCGGAGAGAAGATTGAACGCGAGTGCAAGCTGCGGCTTGAGGAAGGCTGTACGGAGTTGGTGGTCGATCTCTCGCAGACCGAGATCGTCAACAGCATCGGCGTCAGTATCCTTCTCGGCGTGATCGATGTCGCGTCGAACGCCGGCGCGAAGGTTGTTTTTTCAGAGGTCAACGAGAATACGGTCGAGCTTTTCGAGATGCTCGGGGTAAATCGTCATGCGGCAATCGTGAACCGTGGATAGCTTTTCGTGGGGAACTAGGAAGATTCCTGCGAAGGCGCAAAGAAGACAAAGGAAAGAATGCCCCACGACAACGATTTGAAAATAGAAGATTTTCACATCGCTAACCTTAAGGGACTCGCCGAAAAACGGAGCAAGCTGGTCCACACTTTCGGTGCGCTCGCCGAGCTTGGGCACGAGGTTGCGAGCCGCAGCAATTTTCAGGAAACGATACGGACATCGCTGCACCTGATCCTCGGAAGCTTAGGCATAATGCGCGGCGGCGTCGCTCGTTATTCGCGGTTCGAGCACGAGCTGAACATGCTGGCCGTTCGCGGGCTTGGCGATAGTTTTCCTCTTAGTCTTGAGCTTTGTTACGAGGACGAACGCCAATTTTTGACCAACGGATTGGCGGCGATCGAAGTCTCGCAGGCCGCCGTGCTGCCGTTCTTTCAGGTTTACGGCCGGACCTTTGACGACACGCGGCTCGAGCTTTTCCTGCCGCTCGTCATTCGCGACGAAACCGTCGGCGCCATCTTCCTCGGCGAAAAGGCGACCGGCGAGCCTTATACGACCTATGACAAGGAGATCGTCTGTGCGATGGGCCGCCACATCGGGAGTGCGATCGCACAGCGGAACTTATTGTCCGAGATCGAATGCCGGTCCGACGAGAACCGTAAGCTTTACGACGACCTGAAAATGACCTACGCCGACACGGTCAAGGCCTTTGCCGCCGCAATCGATTGCAAGGACAAATATACGGAAGGGCATTCGGTGCGAGTTGGGAAATATTCCGAGATCATCGGCCAGGAGCTGGGTTGGAATGCCGAAGAGGTCGAAGGCGCGGCGGTCGCCGGTTATCTGCACGATGTCGGCAAACTGACCGTCGAGCGGAAGATCATAAACGCACCGTATCGTATTAACGCAAAGGAATCTGCCGAATTAAATAAGCATCCGGCCGTTGGTTTTGAGATTCTCGCTCCGATCCACCATCCTTACGCCGATGTGCCGCTGGCCGCGAAGTATCATCATGAACGTCTCGACGGCCACGGGTATCCGGACGGTCTGTACGATCGCCAGATACCGTACATCGCCAAGGTCGTGAACCTCGCCGATTCGTTCGACGCGATGACCACCGACCGACCGTACCGCCGCCGTCGTCCGGCGAACGAAGTTTTCGAAGACCTCCAACGAAACGCCGGCAAACAGTTCGCCCCCGAGATCGTTTCGGCATTTTTCCGCGGGATACTAAATGAACTGAATGGCGAGACGAAAGAGAAGAAATTCAGAAAGCTTCTCGGACGCGAATATATGGAAGCCGAGGGGCTGGCCGTGTCGCTTCGTAATTCGCTCAACGCGATGACGCCAACCTCTAACCTGACCATGATCAGCACTGCCCGATCTGCCTAGACCGCGGCGCTTTCCAGCAACTGCACGAATTTTTTTGCCGCCAGCGAAAGACTCCGGTCGCTGCGATAGATCACTCCGACCGGCCGCGTCCATTCTTTTTCGGCCAGATTAACGATCGCGAGCTGTCCAGTGCGGCCTTCGTCAGTGACGGAAGGTTGAGGAAGGATCGCGAGCCCGAATCCAACCTCGACCGCCCGCTTTATGGTTTCGATATTGTCGAACTCCGCGACCTTTTTTACTTCTACGCCATGGGCTTTAAGGATGCGGTCGGTCGCCTTGCGGGTCGGCGTATCCCGTTCGAACAGTACGAAATCCAGGCCGTCGAGGTCTTTTGTTTTTATCTGCGAACGCTTGGCAAACTTGTGGTCCGGCGGACAGATTAGAACGAGGCGATGGGCAGGCATTTGCACGATCGTCAGCCCGCGTCTTGGCTCGGGGAAGGCAAGCACACCGAGCTCGACCGTGCCGTTGAGCACATCGCGGACCACCTTGGTCGTACGCGAATACTCGAGGTCGATCTTCGCGGATGGGAATTTCGACATGAACTCGCCGACCTTGGCCGGAAGTTCGTGCAGCCCGACGCTGTAGACGGTCGCGACCTTTACCGTGCCGCCAATCTTGCCGACCAGCCCGCGTAAGCTTTCGTTTAGCTGGTCGTACGCTGCCAGCACGTTCTTGCATTCTTTATAAAAAACATCGCCGGCGGGGGTCAGCTTCACCTCGCGACGGCCGCGAACGCGCTCCAAAAGGCGGCGTTTGAACTTGTCCTCCAGCGTCCGTATTTGCTGGCTTACCGCCGATTGCGTTACGAAATTCCTCTCGGCCGCAAGCGAAAAACTTTGCAGATCGACCAGGTCGCAGAATACCTTTAACGTTTCAATATGCATCGAAAAACCGTGTCAAACTAATATCTTTGCATAGAAGATTTCATTTTATCTAATTAAAGCAAAGCCGTAGAATAGATTTCAACGTGCCGGATTGAAGAATTGGATGTTTGGTTCTAAAATTTCGTAATTTCAATACGATTAACCGACACTTCGAAAAATGGCCATAAACCTAAGCAGGACATTTCTTTTGCGTAAACTGCATCAGCTGACCGGAGTCGTTCCGCTGGGGCTTTTTTTCTTCGTGCATATGTTCACGAATTCAAAGGCGATGAACGGCGAAGCCGCATTTGAAAAGGCGGTGCAGGATATTCACGATATTCCGTTTTTGTTGTTTCTTGAGATATTCGGAATATTCCTGCCGCTGATCTTTCATTCCGTTTACGGCATAATTATTTCGAGCGAGGCAAAGCCGAACGTCTTTTCTTATTCATTCGGAAGAAACTGGTTTTACGTACTTCAACGGGTAACCGGCATTTTTCTTTTCTTCTTTCTTTTTTTTCACATCCTTAATTTTCGTTTCGGCCTCATTCCGGGACTCAACCAGACGCCTATCGCCGGGAACGCGACTTCTGCGTTCAATATCGTCTCGTACGAATTTGCGATCCCCTGGATAATGGCGCTCTATGTTTTAGGGATCGCGGCGACCGCGTGGCATTTGGCATACGGTTTCTGGCTGTTTGCCGTGGATTGGGGAATCGTCATCGGAGAAAAGGCCCAGCGGTTAGCTCTTTACGGGTGCGTTATTCTGGCAATCGGGCTTTTTGGCATCGGCACGAATGCGGCCGTTTTCTTTGTGCGGCCGTGCGGTATTTTTCCGGCGGCACTCTGCGAAAAGCCCGCGGCGAATAAGAAACTAGAAGGCCCAACCAAGTTGTAGAAAAGTACAAGCGTATGGCATCAACCGGAACA
>JABFSB010000213.1 GCA_013140875.1 Acidobacteriota bacterium | reverse complement strand
CAAAAACCGTCCTTTTCTGCCGACGGATTGTCAATTCCTTACTTGCTTACATCCCACGTCTTTGAGCACTTTCTGGATTTTGTTTTGATATGCCCTTTGTCGGGTGGAATTTATGCTCTTACGCGTCTGCTTGCTCAAAGGCAAAAGAGCCACGACGTCTAAAGGTTACGGCAGCCACACGGCGACTACAATGATGCTAGTTTTGCAAACATATCTATTCTTTGGCCTCATCTTTCACAAAGTTGTGTGGGAGGTTTTACGAAAAAAGGGCAAAGAAAAACCGGTCGAGATCAAGTCGTTTTCTTTAACCGCAGTGAAGGCGACTAAGGTGGGCATCCTACTGGGCATCTTGCTTCAGATCTGGCTGCCTCACGTCTTGCCGATTTCAGCAGAGCCGTTTTTACTGCAGGTCGGCGGCGTTGTGATTTACACAATAGGTCTGATGATCGCGGTTGCCGCCCGTTTTCAACTTGGCGACAACTGGGCAAACATTGAGACGGGACAGGTGTTATCACTACAAAAGGTTGTTGCAAAAGGCGTTTATGCCTACGTTCGTCACCCTATCTACATAGGCGATCTTTTGCTGCTTCTCGGCCTTGAGCTTGCGCTGAATTCGTGGCTGGTGCTGGGAGTGTTGATCCTTGCTCCGATCGTAATGCTAAAGGCGATCAAAGAAGAGCGGATGCTGGCAGATACTCTGCCTGGATACGGTGCATATTGCGAACGCTCGAAACGATTTATTCCGTTCGTATTCTGAAATGACAAAAACCCGGATCGTGATATTAGGTGGAGGCCCGGCCGGCGTAGGAGCCGCATGGCGGCTGGTAAAACAGGGCAAAGCCGAAGAAGTTACCGTGCTGGAGCAACACGATGACGTAGGCGGGAATGCCGGCAGCTTTGAGCTTGCCGGAATGCAGGTCGACTATGGAAGTCATCGGCTTCATCCTGCATGTGATCCGAAGATCCTGAACGACCTGTGTGAATTATTGGGCGAAGACCTACTTGATCGGCCACGTCATGGCCGAATTCGTTTGCAGGGACGCTGGATACATTTTCCGATCAAGCCGCAGGATCTGATGTTTCGACTGCCCGCGTCATTCGGAGCGGGAGTTGCGTTGGATGCAGTGTCTAAATTTATCTCTCGCAGGAGCAACAGAAACGGCAACGGGCACGAGACATTCGCAAGCGTATTGGAAAAAGGACTCGGGTCGACGATCTGTAGGGCTTTCTACTTTCCCTACGCAGAAAAGATCTGGGGTCTGCCGCCGGAGGATCTCTCGGCAACGCAGGCCCATCGCCGGGTTTCCGCGGGGTCACTTGGAAAAATGGCCCGCAAGATCGTATCGGTCGTTCCCGGTTTCAAAACTCCAGGAGCGGGGCGCTTCTTTTACCCGAGAAAAGGATATGGCCAGATCAGCCAGGCAATTGCGCGCGCGGCTTCGGACGGAGGAGCAGACATTAGGCTCGGCAGTACGGTTCGACGAATCCGGTTGGGTGATAAGCCGGTAGTTGAATTTGAAAAAAACGGCAGCGTTGAAACGATCGAGGCTGATCATGTGTGGTCAACGATACCAATTACGGTTTTGGCAAAGGTCGCTGAACCGGCAGGTACGGAAGTAATAAAAGCGAGCGAGTCGACCTCATACCGGGCAATGGTGCTGATCTATCTTGTTCTGGAACAGTCACAATGGACTCCGTACGACGCTCATTATTTTCCCGAAGCGGACATTAAATTAACGCGCCTTTCAGAACCAAAAAATTACGGTGATAGTGCTGAGCCGAAAGACCGGACCGTGCTTTGCGGCGAATTACCGTGCATGGTGAACGACGAAATCTGGAACGCTTCGGATGATGAACTAGCTGGGATTGTAAGTGAATCTCTTGCTAAGTGCGGTTTGCCGATCAGATCCAAGATCCTTCAGGTTGCGACAAAGCGGCTGCCTTTCGCGTACCCGATCTATCGCGAAGGATACGAACGGCATTTTGAAATTCAGGATGAATGGGCCGCGAGTTTGGATCGCGTGCTGACCTTTGGCCGACAGGGATTGTTCGCGCACGACAACACTCACCATGCTCTTGCCATGTCCTATGGGGCGGTAGATTGTTTGAGCGATTCAGGTGATTTTGATAAATCGCGATGGTTGGAGTATAGGGCCGAGTTTGCAAAGCATGTGGTTGAGGATTAGAACGCGAGTAACATCGCCACGGGTTTCACAAGTGTAATCACGTTCTGTTTGTAAGACATTAATTCCAAATAGCTCTACCGATGTCAGATCTACAAAGTCATTCAACTCGTTTTCCATCGGAAACTTCGGTTGTCGGATCAGGTTCAAACATGCTGGAAATTGATAAAGTTCAGGTTCAGCGGCCGGGCCTTGAGGAGAAGGTTTGGTTGAAGCCGGTGAGATTTCTTTTGCTGGCCTTAGGATTATCTTCTTTGGTATGGCCGCTCTTTGATCCGCGGTTGAGAGACCTGGAAAACAACATAACGGGATTGTCGGTTTTACCGATATCTATAGGGATCGGAATGCTGATAATAGCAATTACCATAGGCAATAGATGGCGGCGTTCCGCAGCCTGGTTTGTTCTTGCTCTCGTGGGTCAAGCCGTTTCTCTGCAAATGGCAAAAGCTGGTTGGCAGCTTCGATACCAGCACTATAAGCCCTTTGACGAAATTACAAGTGACATGATGGGAATGGTTCTCCTTGCATTTGTCGTAGTTCAAGCCTTGCTCGTACTCCGTTCGTCGATGGCTCGGATAATTGCCTGGTGCAGACAGAATCTTCGGGTCTGGCAGCTACTTTTTATAGCCTCGTTCTTTATCATTTCAACAACAACCGTTTCGCACAGCGTTGCTGTTTATATTAGGGAATGGGCTTTTGCGGTTTTAATTCAGACCCTAAGTTTGGCCACGATCATACTTGCAGCGTTAGCCATTCCACAGGAATCTACAATAAAAGTAAGGCGTTTGTTGTCCGCTTTGTTTGGCGACCTCAGCCCGGACGGCGACGCCGAGCCTGGGCTGCCTGATCGTTTTGCTTTTTCCATTGCCACCTTCGTCACGATCCTTGCCGCCATTCTTTGTATTTATTCGTATGAGCGTCACCCGCATGTGCCGGATGAGGTAGCTTATTTGACGCAGGCACGCTTTTTTGCTGCCGGCTCGCTGACTATTCCCGCACCGCCCGTGCCTGACGGTTTTGAGGTTTATTTGATGAACACTAAGGGGGACAATTGGTATGCCGTCCCCCCACCGGGCTGGCCGATTCCGCTGGCCCTCGGCACTCTGTTCGGACTCCCGTGGTTAGTCAACCCGTTTTTGGCGGGAATAAATGTGCTTTTGGCTTATGTATTGCTCAGTGAATTGTACCCGAAATCTTTAGCGCGAATTTCGATATTTCTGCTTGCATTATCTCCCTGGTATGTCTTTCTCGGAATGAGCTTCATGACACACATGTTTTCATTGACATGCGCTCTTGTGGCCGCTATCGGCGTCGCCTGGTCGCGACGAGACGGAAAGGCGATTTGGGCGGTGCTGGGTGGCCTGGCTCTCGGCATGATTTCGATGGTCCGGCCACTGGAAGCAGTTGCAATGGCGGGATTGTTGGGACTTTGGGCTATCGGGCTTGGTGGAAAACGTTTGAAATTAACAGGAATTGCGGGACTTGTCCTTGGCTCGATTGTCGTCGGCGGGCTAGGCCTTGCGTATAACGCGGCATTGACGGGAAATCCGCTTGAATTCCCGATCAACGTCTACACCGATGAACATTTTGGGAAGAATTCGAATGCTTACGGCTTTGGTCCGGATCGCGGTATGGGTTGGGAACATGACCCTTACCCCGGACACGGCCCGATTGACGCCCTCGTCAACACAAATCTGAACGTTAGCGCTTTGAACACGGAACTCTTCGGGTGGAGCATCGGATCTTTTTTACTGGTCGCTGCGGGGGTTTGTTTAAGCCGGCTAAGGCGCCGCGATTATCTGATGATAGCGGTTATCGCCGTTATTTATGTGCTGCATTTTTTCTATTATTTCAGTGGCGGTCCGGATTTTGGTGCTCGCTATTGGTTTCTGATGGTCGTTCCGTTAGTTGTCCTGACAGTCAGGGGTGTCCAAAAGCTTGCCTCGCGATTTGATGAGCAGTTTGAGGCAGGCGGAACTCGGGTTTACGCAGCAGTATTAGCGCTTTGTCTTATTTCGGTCATCACGTTTATTCCGTGGCGGGCAATCGATAAATATCACAATTTCCGCGGTATGCGGCCTGACATACGATACCTGGCCGACGTTTACAGGTTTGACAGAAGCCTCGTGCTGATCGAGGGCAACAAGCATCCAGATTTTGATTCCGCAATGATCTACAATCCGCTGGACCTGCATGCAAATGTACCGATCTATGCTTGGGATCGCGACTTGAGTACAAGGAAGAAGCTCTTGACGGCGTATTCGGACCGGCCTGTGTGGTTCGTAAACGCTCCGTCCATAACCAACCGAGGTTATGAGGTCGTCGCCGGCCCGCTGGCTGCCAGGGACTTACTTAATAGCGTTGAATAACAGTTATAGAAAGAAATACGCCGGCGTGCGTACCGTCGTGTTTGGCTCAACCGGTTTCATTGGCAGGTGGGTGGCTCGGGAACTTTGTGATGCTGGTGCCAAAGTAGTCCTGCCGGTTCGCCGCAGCGGAGCGGTCGCGGATGTTTTCGACAAATACGACATTGAGGGAGATATATGCGAATTAGATCTCCTTGATGCTCAAAGCGTGAGGTCTCTGTATCGCGAAGTCTGTCCGACGGTCACGTTCAACCTGGCGGGGTACGGAGTTGACCGCGAGGAGCAGAATGAGGAATTGGCTTACCAGACAAATGCGGATTTGATCAGAACCGTGTGCTCCGCTATATCGGAGGTTCGCGACCATGGATGGACTGGACTAGATATCGTGAATGTTGGAACTGCAATGGAATATGGCCTGGCCCAAGGTGATCTTGCGGAAGATTCGCTCCCCGACCCAACAACCTTATATGGGAAATCGAAACTTGCGGGAACGAGGGCGTTGACGGATTGTTGCCGGAGGTTCGGACTTAAAGGGGTCACTGCGAGATTATTTTCGGTTTACGGGCCGGGTGAATCGCCGCAGCGCCTGTTGCCTACGCTGATCCATGCCGCACGAACCGAGATACAAATTCCGCTAACCGCAGGGATGCATACGCGGGATTTCGTGTATGTCGAAGACGCCGCAGAAAGCCTTATGAGACTGGCTTTATTGTCTTCACTTTCCGGCGACGTTGTAAACGTTGCAACCGGCGTCCTGAGCTCGATAAAGACGTTTGCAGAAACCGCCGCCGAAACTCTCGGTATCAGTCATGACAGGTTAAGATTTGGGTCGCTTCAGACACGTTCAGAGGAGATGAACCACGAACCTGTCAACGTCGAGCGTCTGCGGTCCCTTATAGGATGGGTGCCGAATACCATGACTGAGGCAGGCATACAGAAAACGTTTCAGTTTCGACGATCCTCGCCGCGGGATCTAGTGAGATCGCAGATGGGGGCGGGCAATGCAAATCCGTGAATTTGAAATGAGTACCAATAACCCTTCTTTTCTGCCAGATGTGTCGTTTGTAGTGCCTTGCTACAACGAGGAGGGCATGATTGGGTACACACTTCAAAGGCTTCACATGGCTTTTGTTAAGGCTGGTTATTCGCTCGAATTGGTTGTTGTGGACAACGGATCGGCGGATCGGACGGGAGAGATCATAAATGAGTTTGCCGCTCATCACGAAGGCGTTATCTGCCACCATGTCGAGGTCAACGAGGGCTATGGCTTCGGCATTTTGAGCGGCTTGCCCCTTTGCACGGCGCCGTGGGTAGGGGTCATTCCGGCTGACGGCCAGGTCGACGCGGAGGACGTGGTCCATCTTTATGAAGCGGTAATAACCACGGATGGAAATGTGCTTGGAAAGGTTCGGCGCCGGTTTCGGATGGACGGCCTTTACCGCAAATGGGTTTCGACTTCATACAACGTATTTGTTCGACTGCTCTGGCCATCGCTCGAATCAATCGACATCAACGGAAGCCCGAAACTGCTTCCGCGTGAGGCGATTATGAACATGGGACTGAAGTCAAAGGGCTGGTTGCTCGATCCCGAGATCATGATCAAGGCGCATTACATGGGCATGCGCGTTATGGAGTTCAATGTGTTCTCGCGAATGCGTGGCAATGGAGTTTCGCACGTTAAGGTGATGACTTGCTGGGAGTTTCTACGCAATCTTTTAATATTCCGCTTCTCGCGGGAATGGAAGCGGAATTTTCAGGAGATGGCCGGTCTAAAGTTACGCACGAAGCACCAAGGGCCAAATCGGATATCTGCCGGCGAAAGTAAGCCGGTAGTAAGGTCGCGAGCTTGATTGCGGCATTATGCATGACGTTCCGATGAAAAATCATTACAAGCGGAAGGCATGCCGTGCCTGCGGAGGGGAAAGATTGCGGCCGTTTATCACACTCGGGCCGACACCGTTGGCCAACTCATTTCTTAAGTCGCGGTCCGAATTTGAAAGGGAAGCCTTTTATCCGCTCGATGTTTATTTCTGCGAAGAGTGTTCCCTTGTCCAATTGGCCGATGTAGTTGATCCAAAAATTCTGTTTGGCAATTATATCTACCTCACGGGAACCGCGAATACAATTGTCTCGCACAACCAGCAGTATGCAGAGACGGTTGTCGATTTCCTCCAACTTAATGGGGACGATCTGGTGATCGAGGTTGCCAGCAATAACGGCAGCCTGCTTCGATGTTTTCGCGAACAAGGAATAAGGACGCTTGGGATCGAGCCAGCTGAAAACATTGCGGCAATCGCCA
This sequence comes from Acidobacteriota bacterium, assembly GCA_013140875.1. Classification (GTDB taxonomy): domain Bacteria; phylum Acidobacteriota; class Blastocatellia; order Pyrinomonadales; family Pyrinomonadaceae; genus OLB17. Next base: position 15,995 of record JABFSB010000213.1, on the reverse strand, counting down.
ATGCGGACGGTATCGAAACCGTAAACAAATTCTTTAATTCGGCGACCGCCAATAAAATTGTAAGTGAATATGGATCAGCGCGGGCCGTAATCGGTAACAACGTGCTTGCCCATGTGGATGATACTCAGGATTTCCTTCGAGGCTGCAAAACGCTGCTCCGTGATGATGGTCTTGTAATAGTCGAGGTCCCGTACTTGAAAGAATTTGTAGATCTCGTCGAATTTGACACGATTTACCACGAACACCTCTGCTATTTCTCGGTCACTTCGCTGATGCGGCTTTGTGATGCAGTGGGCCTCTCGATAATTCGCGTTGACCGTGTGCAGGTTCACGGCGGTTCGATACGTGTGTATGCGGAGAAAAAGGAAAAACATTCAAACCACGCAGCTGCCGTGATCGCGATTGCCGAGGATGAGCGAAAAGCGGGGCTGACGACGCAGGAAACTTTTGAGAATTTTGCAGAAAAGACACGAAATACACGAGAGAAACTTTACTCACTATTGGAATCTCTGAAAGCGGAAGGTAAATCGATCGCAGCATATGGAGCACCCGCGAAAGGAAATACACTTCTCAATTATTGTGGGATCGATACACGCCTACTCGATTTCGCGGTGGACAAAAATCCGTTAAAGGTCGGTTTGTTTACTCCCGGCGCACACTTGCAGGTGTTGCCGGTCTCCGCAGTTTTGGAACGTCAACCCGATTATCTGCTGATCCTCGCATGGAATTTTGCCAGTGAAATAATGCAGCAACAAAGTGAATTTGAGGCTCGCGGCGGTCGATTTATTATACCGATACCTGAGCCGAGGATAGTCGAAAAATGAAAATTGTAATATTGGCCGGAGGCCTCGGAACACGACTCTCCGAAGAAACCATGCTTCGTCCGAAACCGATGGTAGAGATCGGCGGAAAGCCTTTGCTCTGGCACATAATGAAGATCTATGCCGGACATGGATTTAAGGATTTTCTCGTCGCATGCGGTTACAAGGGCGATTGCATAAAGGAATACTTTCACAGCTATGTAACGCGTTCGAATGACTATTTCATCGATCTCGAAAACGGCTCCTGCGACGTCGTAAGCCGCAACGGCCTCGATTGGCGCGTCGGCATGATCGACACCGGTTTGAATACAATGACGGGCGGCCGGCTGCTCCGTCTCCGCAAATGGTTGAAAGACGAGACATTTATGGTCACATACGGTGATGGGGTCGGTAACATAGATATCTCGTCGCTGCTGGAATTTCATCGGGACAACGGAAAATTGGCAACCGTCACAGCCGTTCGCCCGGCGGCACGTTTTGGTGCTCTGAACCTAAACGGCAGTGCGGTGTGCAAGTTCTCCGAGAAATCGCAGACTGACGAAGGATGGATCAACGGTGGATTTTTTGTGTTTGAACCGGAGGTTCTCGATTATCTGAAAGATGACGACACGATTCTCGAACGAGAGGGTCTAGAGAATATTGCCGAGGACGGTGAACTTGTCGCCTTCCGACATCATGGCTTTTGGCAGCCAATGGACACTTTGCGAGAGAAACAGCAGCTAGAGGCTTTGTGGCAGGGCGGTAAGGCTCCGTGGGCAAGTTGGGCTCAGGAAACAAGCAAGTCCTTTTGAAGAAACAATTGATGGGTTTTTGGCAAAACCGAAATGTTTTCGTAACCGGCGCGAGCGGTCTGCTTGGTTCGTGGATGGTTGAAGAATTGCTCAAAGAAGGCGCGTCGGTCACCTGCCTGCTCAGGGACTGGGTTCCGGGGAGCAAGCTCATTTCATCGGGAACGGCGAGCCGTGCAAACATCGTGCACGGACAATTGGAAGATTATGATCTGCTGGTCCGTGTTATTAACGAATACGAGATCGATTCGGTCTTCCATCTCGCAGCCCAGACAATTGTAGGAACTGCGACGCGCTCGGCAATCTCAACTTTCGATTCGAATATCCGCGGAACCTGGAACTTACTCGAAGCGTGCAGGATCTGTCCGACATTGATCGAGCGGATCGTTTTTGCCTCAAGCGATAAGGCCTACGGAGCGCATGATAATTTGCCGTATACGGAAGATATGGCCCTTCAGGGACGGTTTCCCTACGACGTATCAAAATCCTGTGCCGATCTGATTGCGCAGTCCTATTTTCATAGCTATGGAATGCCAATAACGATCACCCGGTGTGTGAATCTGTTCGGCGGCGGCGATCTAAGCTTCAACCGTTTAGTGCCTGGGACGATCGCGTCGGCCCTGAGAAACGAGAGGCCGGTTATTCGCAGTAATGGCAAATTTGTCCGCGATTATTTCTACGTACTGAACGTCGTTGAAGGCTATATGAAGCTGGCCGAAAAAATGCCCGACGATTCCATTAATGGACAGGCGTTTAATTTCGGTTATGGTGAACCGCTGACGGTCGTCGAATTAGTCGACGAGATTTTGACGATCATGGACAAGAGATCGCTTGAGCCAATCGTTCTAAATGAGGCAAGCAATGAGATCGTCAATCAATATCTCGATTGCTCAAAGGCTCAAAAACTGCTCGGCTGGCGGCCCCGCTTCGATCGGCAAGACGGTTTGAAGCACACAATAAACTGGTATCGCGACTATTTTGATATTCACGAGGAAGCCGAGAAGGCTGAGGCGGTTTCATGAAAATTCACGTATTGAGTCGGGAGAAGAGATAAATGAATAACATCCTACAGCAGGCGATCGACCACGTGCCTGCCTTGCTCTTTATTTGGTTTGCAATTTTCGCCACTTATTGGCTGCTCGGAATCATTAACTTTCCGAAGTCCGAACGGTGGCATTCCTTATTAGACAAATGGAGCAGCGTTGATATCGATCGGTTGGGCGGATTTAGCTGGAAATCGCTCGCGCTTATCAGCTTAACAAGCCTCTTTCTCGAACTCCTTCTAATTCGCTGGATTGCATCCGAGATTCGGATCTTTGCTTATTTCAAATCGTTAGTCCTTGTGGCGTGCTTTCTAGGCTTTGGGCTGGGCTGTTATTTGACACGAAAGAAAATCAAGATCTCTTACACTCTGTTACCCCTGATTCTATTCGTCCTGCTGATAGAGTTGCCGATAGACCCGGTCCGGCGCCTGATTGCCAATCTTTCAAATTTCATCGGTTGGTTTTCAGATGTGCATATTTGGAGTCAGGCCTACTTCGAAGGAAATTTTCTTTGGGGCGCTATTTCATCGCTTATCGCGTTGTCCATTGTAATTCCTTTGTTCGGGTTGATCGCGGTGACGATGGTGCCATTCGGCCAACTCGTTGGGTGGTCACTAGAGAATTCGAGCAAAGGGATTCACGCCTATTCCGTCAATGTAGTGGCGAGCATTGCCGGAATTTGGCTGTTTACGATCCTTAGTTTCATGTCGACGCCGCCCTGGATCTGGTTCGGAGTGTTACTGGTCGGCACGCTGGTCTATTTTTGGCAGCTGCCGAAAATTCGCGCCTTGCTGGCGGTTTCGTTCGTTGTGATCTTCCTGCTGTTTTTCGCCGGTATTTCGAATCGGCAATGGTGGGGCGAAGAAAGTTGGAAAGGTTCCGCCAGCGCCGAATTTCAGCTTAAAGCGGGCACTCCGGAAACTCTCTGGTCTCCGTATCAGAAACTTACTTTTATTCCGCTAAATAAGGGTGAGGAGCCTGTCCGTTATGTTCTAAACACAAACGACAGTTGGTATCAGCAGATAATCAATCTATCTGATGCCGAGATGAAAAAGAATCCAGAGCTCTACGATGTTCCGAACGTACCGTTTCACCAATATAATCTTCCTTATCGATTTTATCAGAATCCGAAAGATGTCTTGATTGCCGGTTCGGGGATGGGAAATGATCCGGCGGCAGCCTTGAGAAATGGTGCCCAACACGTTGTCACCGTCGAGATTGACCCGCTGAACTATGAACAGGGCAAGAAATTGAATTTCGAGCGTCCATATGATTCCGCTAAGGTCGAAATGCATGTGGACGACGCCCGAAATTACGTTCAAAACTCAAAACAAAAGTTTGACCTGATTGTTTTTTCGATTCTGGATTCGCATACTACCAGCTCCTCTTACACCAATATCCGCCTTGACAACTATGTCTATACCGTAGAGGCGATGGAAGCGACAAAGAAGCTGTTAAAGCCCGACGGTATGTTCGTTATGTCCTTCTCCGGGGCAAGGCCGTGGTTTGCTCAACGCCTGAAAAATGTTGTGACCGAAGGATTTGGCAGGGAACCGTTGATGATGCAGCCGAATTACACGTTTTTCATCGTAGATTTCGGGAACCGGGTTGAAAATGCATTCGCTGCCAGTCCCGAGTTGCGCAACTTTGTCGCAACTCATTCTAATGTCCCTCTCGAACCCGCAACCACGATTACCGATGACTGGCCCTATTTGTATCAGCAATATCGTGGAATTCCCATGATCGTTTGGGTGCTTTCGATGGGACTGATCATAGTCTGCTGGCTCACCTTTTCGCGGCTCAAGGAATCAGCTACGGGAATTCAGTGGCACTTTTTCTTTCTTGGCGCGGCGTTCATGCTTCTCGAGGTCCAGATAATCAGCAAAATTGCACTTTTGTTCGGAACAACATGGCTGGTGAACTCTATTGTGATAACAAGCCTTCTTCTGTTCATCTTGCTTTCGAACCTGGTCGTAGCGTGGTTCCCCAACTTTCCAAAGCGGATCGCATATGTCGGTCTCTTTGCAATGCTTGCTGTCGGATATCTGATGCCTGCCGACGCCCTGTTTCACGAGTCTGTGGTTATTCGGGGCCTTATCGCTACGGCACTTTATTGTTCACCCGTTTTCTTTGCCGGACTGGTGTTTATTTCGAGCTTCAAAGAGATCGGATTCCGTGCCGAAGCATTTGGCTCAAATCTTCTCGGTGCTCTCGTCGGGGGATTACTCGATTCACTTTCATACCTGATAGGAATAAAAGCGCTTGTACTGGTCGCCGCCTTTCTATATCTCATGTCCTGGGTTACGGCGAAGTCGGTCGCTGCCGATCGGACCGAACTTGTGGGCGAACTTGGCGGCTTAACCGGACAGCCGTCACAATCCACATGAAGACTATTAACAATGACTGACTCTGTTAAAAAGCGGCATATCGAGCCGCTTTTTTTAAGTGAACGTCAAACGATTAGCGCTGCAGGCACGCTTAGATCTCTCGTGGCCGGCTTTCTGGCATTGATCGCGGCCGGGATCGTGGCCATTGCAGTCTATCGAATTAATGCGTCATTTGCCGGACAGCCCGAAAAGGCCGTAAAGATTGTTGGAATACTTTTCGCGATATTGGCGGTCGTACCGCCGGGACTTTATCTCGTCCTACGGCGGGTTGAGGCCAGACTCGACAATCTCGGACTGCTGTTCGTCGGAGCGATCAGCGTGCTGTTAGTCGCAAGTTATTTTTTCTACGCGAGTTTTTATATTGCCCTGCCCGCGGACATCGTGATTTGGTCTGAGAGCGATTTCGTGAATGACATTCTGAAGTTTCGAAATGGATATCCGTTGTTTACAGAACAGGTCAATAATGAGTCGTTCACCTATGTTCCCGGGTCCCAAATTGTCACATATTTCTTTGCGTGGCTTGCGGGACAACCCCTTTCAGTTCCTACTTATAGAACGATCCAGCTCGGCTATACATTCCTGACGACGATTGTGGCTTTCCTGAGCTGTCGGCGATTGATTCAAATGACGACCGGGCCGGCAGCCCGAATTTCCGATTCACTATTCTGGGGAGTACCTTCGGTTTGTGTACTTTTTTTGATCGCGGCCAATTCAATCACTAATCCATTCTCGCACCTGCTGCATAACGACGCGCTGGCTCAGCTGTTTATTATAACTGGGTTTTGGCTCGTTCTGGAATATGAATCCACCAAGGACAAACGGATTTTATGGCTAATGGCCCTCGTACCTGCGGTCGGTTTTTGGGTGAAGCAAAGCTTGGTGATTTGGGCGCTTTTGTACGTTATTTATCTTTGCGTGTTCGACCCTCCCCGATCTTTCAAGCGTGTCCTTGGTTTTGGTTTCGCGTCTTTCGGAGGGTCTTTACTCTCGTTTTTGATCGGATATGCACTTTGGCAAGAGAACTTCGTTTACTGGACTTTCACAGTGTTGGGCTCACATGCGGTTTCCCCTTTGCGCAGTTTCCGGCACCTCCTCGTCATATGGCCTTTTTTTGTGATGGGACTCATTGCGGGTGGCACTTTAATCCAATCAGATGAACACAAACGCATAGTAGGACCGTGGACGATTTGGCTGGCGCTCATTTCAATCGAGACATACACAAGCGGTATTGCTTGGATGACAAACCATATCGGTCCAGGATGTCTCATAGCGGGCGTTTTATTCATATCAGCAGCCACAAAGTTGTTTTCAAAGGCAGCCGACTCCTCGCTCAAATCGGCTTCCGCGTACCAGTGGTTCCGTTTAGGAACCTGCATTACGGCGTTTTGTCTCTTATTTAGCGGACTGGGACTGGTCCGCATACCGGCTCCTCCTTTTTCCGAAGAGGATGGAGCCCGGTACATCCATCAGATAGAAAACGAATTTGCCGACGAATCGCCTGATCGCGTTTTGCTTGATGTAGGAAGCTGGATTTATCTGCGTGATGGCATAGTAATGAAAGACCGCGCACCATCGATCGGTGAGCGGGGCCTATCCGAAACTGGTGATTTTTCCGGGATTCTCGGTCGTATTCAGGAAAAGTTTTACAAAAAGATCTTGGTCCGCAACTTTCACTCAGGCGATTTCTGGTACGATCACGAACTCTGGGCCAAATCGAGCATGATTCGCAAGTCATTGAATGAGAATTATCGCGAGATCCGTCGAATCAAAGCGGTTTCGGGAATGGCACCCGGAGACCTGCCATACGGATTCAATGAAATAAGCATTCTTATTCCTCGGGATGACTAGTATCGCGCTATTTTTTGCACATTTGGCCACTTACTCTTACACAAAACGCTGATGTATTAATTCCCGCGTAGAGCCAAACTGTAAAGTAATCCACGACTCGGAGCAGATCGATAAATGAACGAACAGTATCTGATAACCGGTGGCGCCGGTTTTATCGGGATAAATCTCGCTGATCATTACTTGACGCAGAAAAAGCACGTAACGATTTTCGATAATTTTTCGCGCGCCGGTACGGAATCTAATGTCGATTGGCTCGCAAAACGGCATAGCGACGGATTAAGAGTCTTCCGGGGAGATGTGCGGTGGCCCGGCGAAGAATTTCAAGAATTGGTCGAAGAATCCGAAGTGCTCGTTCATTTGGCCGCCCAGGTTGCGGTTACCACCTCAGTTACGGACCCTGCCGAAGATTTTGAGATCAACGCCCGCGGCACGTTCAACGTGATGGAGGCGGTTCGCACTTCATTTTCGAAGCCGATTGTCTTATATAGCTCAACGAACAAAGTGTACGGCAAGATGGATGACTTGTCAGTGACAGAACGTGACGGACGTTATTCTTATTCGAACCTCCACACCGGCATTCCAGTCTCGCGGCCGCTTGAATTCTATTCTCCATATGGTTGTTCGAAAGGCTGTGGCGATCAATATGTACAGGATTATGCCCGGATTTATGGTCTGAACACGGTGGTCTTTCGGCAGTCTTGTATTTACGGACCTCATCAATTCGGTATCGAAGACCAGGGCTGGGTCGCGTGGTTTGCGATCCGTGCTATGCAGGGCCTGCCGTTTACGATTTATGGCGACGGGAAGCAGGTTCGGGATGTGCTTTATATAGACGACTTGATTCGAGCATATGACCTTGCGATCGAGCATATCGAGAAGACAAGCGGGCGAGCGTACAACATAGGCGGTGGGCCGCAGAATACCCTCTCGCTCTTGGAATTTGTTGCCTTACTGGAAGAGCAATTCGGTAAGCGTCTGGAATTTGATTTCGAAGATTGGCGTCCCGGCGACCAACTCGTCTATGTGAGTGATTTGCGGCAGGCAGCAGAGGACTTTGGATGGATGCCTGAGGTTTCATCGATTGAAGGTGTCGCAAATCTCGTCGACTGGCTCAGCCTTAATCGATCCCTGTTTCACGCTGGCGAGTTTTCCGGTCCGGAAATACGAATGGCGGCTTAGGAAGAACAAGGGTGAATATGAATGCAGAGCTGCAAATCGGATCAGATGGTGCAAAGAGCCAGAGTGCCTGGACGGAACACTGGGCGGACGAACGGCAGCAGAGCATCTCCCAGCGTTTCTTTAGTTTTTATCGAAAGGCCGTATTCGCCCGTACCGTAAGCTACTTCACAAGTCGCTACTTTCCGACCCAAGGTGTTTTCGTCGAGGCAGGATCGGGTACCGCCGAAACGTCGATACGAATCGATAAATGCGGCGGTGCTAGAAAACTAATAGCGACGGATATCGTGCAGCCCGTCCTCAAACGATGCCATCCGGTGATGGATTCAAGGGTGTGCGGCGACATCTTTAACATGCCGTACGCCGACGATTCAGTGGATGGTATTTGGAACGTCGGCGTAATGGAGCATTTTACGCACGAGCAGATCGACATGATCATGACCGAGTTCCATCGGATATTAAAGCCGGGTCACCGGATCATACTCCTGTGGCCCGGCGCCGATTCGCTGCCCCAGAAAATGTTGCGATTTGTCGAATTTATTGTCAATTCCCGCGGCAAGAAAGAGAAATTCAGTTTTCATCCGCCGGAGATCTCTCAATTGAAGTCTCGCAAGGAGGGGCACGAAGTACTGCGGCGAAATGGCTTTCGCAGTACCCACATCGAATATGGCTGGAGAAGTCTTATGGCGTTCAAGACTCTGGTCGCTGTGAAAGACGAGAACTGATTTTCTCAAAGACAGATTTATTGGAGGCGCATGTATGAAAAAGGTCAGCGTGATCATTCCAGCTAAGGACGAGGAAGAAACGCTCGGTAACGTATTGGACGATCTCAACAAAACAATCGCAGATATGCCGAACTATGAATTTGAGGTGATCTGTGTCGACGACCATTCCATCGATGCCACTGCAAATATTGCCCGTTCTTTTGGCGCCCGTGTCGTCGAGAATACCCGAAAACCGGGGAAGGGAATGGCCCTGAGAGCGGGATTCGAATCCGCAAGCGGCGATGTGCTTGTGATGCTTGACGCCGACTATTCACACCGGGCCGAAGATTTACCGAGGATGCTTGAAGCGCTTACAGAAGGTGTCGGGTTAGTCATCGGATCGCGAGTTGTCGGCGGCAGTGAAGAATACACGCACATTAGGGCATTAGGGAACGTATTCTTGAGCGCAACGTTAGGCCTGTGTACACGCAGATATCTTTCGGACGCACTAAATGGCTTCAAAGTATTTAGGAAGGACGTGTTTAAGGATTTCCGGTACACCTCAAGAGCATTTGAGATCGAGATAGAGATCGTCGCCAACACGATGCGTAAGGGTTATCGTATCGCGGAGGTGCAGAGCCACGAACGTGCCCGTGCGGGCGGCGAAATGAAATCAAGGGTAGTTAGACATGGAACTCGTTTTTTGCTCCGGATTCTTTGGGAAGGATTCAAAGGTGTCCAACCAAACGCAGTGCCGAAGGTTGACGGAGTCGCAGTTGTTCCGGTCGTGGCCCAGCAGCGTATAGACCGGAGTTGATTATTTATTATCGGGAGGGTTTGTCCAAAACATGTCCCCGTCAACAAGCATTTTGGCCGAGGTGGAGGAATAGAGTTGTAATGTCAAGACTTTTCAGGTCAAGATCTTTTATCGGACGTTTAATATGTATAACTGCTGCAATACTCTTATTTGCAGGAGTTGCGATGTTGTCGCTCATTTTCGTGAAGGTCGACGCACAAACTTCGGAATCTGAGACTGTTGCAAATTCAACCCTCGCCACTACCCTCACGGAAATTCCGAAGTCGTCGACAAGCCGGGGTAAAACATCCGATAGGACTTTATACGTATATGCCGCAAATGGCCACGCCTTCAGCTTCGACGAAAGTATCAACGGTCCAATCATTACCAAAATAAAAACTTCGCTTCCGGTTTTCAAGGCATTTGGACTATCACGTGATGGGCGGAATTTGCTCTATTCGCCGTTAAACGGAAATCGGCCTAGCGGTCTTCTCTATTTCGAGAACCTGACAAACGGAAATCGGGTTAAAATGACTTCTCGCCTTGTGCTTTCGGCATCAATGTCGCCGTCGAATTCGTCGCTGGTCGCTTATACATTTGCGGACCGGAACGGATTCGGGCTGGGATTAGCGGATTTGTCGACAAGGCAGGACAAAACACTGGTTGAGCGTGACGTTTTTTCAGAAGCCATTCAATGGGATGACGACGGCGGAGGAATCCACTATTTCAACACCACGGCGGCTGAGGATAGCTTTGAATTGAACTCTTCGTCTGATGTGGGTAACTCATTTCTTCGTTATAGTGAGTGGCGGGAGCAAGACGATGACCTTAGTCTTGTCAGACGCGTGAAACGGAGTGAGCAACTATCCCTTTCGGCGCAATTCGTGAGTATTGACACCCAGAGTTCGAGGGGGGTGTCCTCGGAAATACCTGTTGGATTTCCCCGGCTGAACGGCGATCAAAGAGTGCCGTTGGATTTTCTGCCTAAGCCAGAAAACGAATCGTCCGAATCGCCAGTCTTGCGAGCGTTCCGAGTATTTTCACCGGACGGCGTTCACCAGATCGCAGGCGATGACCTAGTCGGTGTCAGCAAACTCGTGATAGGGAATCGAGTTTCCGGCGAAGAAATTACAATCGGCGGAGCGATCCTGGCTACCGTTCTTAACAGAGGAATCATCGTAAAGGAATATACGTCTGCGGGCGCAGCCACCAAATATATTGACTGGGAAGGCAATTCTCAACAACTCGCTCTTGTAACTGTAAACTACCGTCTCCCGCAGGCGAATTCAAGCCTGACACAAGGGGGATCCTCATATCCAGCGCCGGGAAATTGCCTTGTCACAGCTCACTACGAAACGATGGGTTACGCATATGATCTTCAGACCCTTACGGTTGGAGCACACGCGTTAGCTATCGCTGATGGGCTTGTCGTTCACACGAGCGCATCCATGACATGCAACCTAATCCAGCCGGGCTGTCCTGATTATAGTGCCACTGGCTGCCCGGGATTCTATCTGGGGAATCAGGTGATTATCCAGCATTCCGATGGCACTTATTCGGCATTTTCACACCTTCAGGCGAATTCGATTCAGGTCGCAGTTGGGACAAGTGCGTGTCAGGGCTTGTATGTTGCCCGGCAGGGACACGTCGGTACGTCCAGCGGCAGCTTCAATAGTTGTGGTGACCATCTTCATGTCCAACGTCAAATATCGCCGGACCCTTCAGGACAGTCGATCCCGCTGACTTTTTCCGATGTCGCAGTTCATCCGCTGTCGTGCGGGTCCTCTTATAACACCTCAAGTACCGAGATTGCCCATTCGATCGCAACGACTTCACAAAATTTCCCTGTGGCAGGTGGAACGGGGAACGTCAACGTGACTTCGAACGGATGCTCATGGAACGCGCTAAGTAACGATAACTGGATGACGATCACCTCTTCAGCCAGCGGAAATGGAAATGGCACCGTTAGTTATTCAGTCTCTGACAATTCGGCAAGCGGACCACGCACCGGAACGATGACTATAGGAGGGCATACGTTCACCGTTAGTCAAGCCGGAGGCGGGGTCACCAATCAGGCACCCGCCGTCAATGCGGGAGCCGATCAAATAGTTGACATATCCGCAGGTGCGGTTTTGTCGGCCTCGGTCAGCGACGACGGTCGCCCGACACCCCCATCGTTAACCTCGGCCTGGTCCAAAGTAAGCGGACCGGGGAACGTCAGTTTTACAAATTCAAGCGCGCCATCCACGCTGGCAAATTTTTCGTCGGCTGGAGTCTATACGCTCCGACTAATCGTTAGCGACGGCGCACTTTCGTCATCGGACGAAATCATCATCATCGTAAATAATATCGGCGGAGCGGGGTCGCTGGTTGGGAGTCAGGCTTCGCCTCCAGTGTCCGTAAATCTAACGGCAGAAGGAACAAGCGATTGGGCCCACTGGGGATATATAGACGAAACGAGCTTCGATCATAAGAGTGGTGTCGGACAGCAAATAAGTGATTTCACCAGGTTCGGATCAATTAGTACGATTAGGAGTAGCTCCAATTGGGATCCCACCGTGACATACAGTTGGAGTAACGGTACTCCAACAACAGGCTTTGTCAGTACGTCGTCAATGGTCTACACGTACAGCGTCGGGAATGGATTTGAATTCACTGTGCCTGCGGATACGATCCCACGAACCTTAAAAGTTTACGTTGGCGTCTGGCGAGTTAGAGGACGGTTTGAAGCCGAGTTGAGTGATGGCAGTTCTTCGCCGTATGTGGATTCCTCGTTCTCGACCGTTTACCCAGCTGGCGCGATCAACGGAGTCTATACGTTGAACTATCGCGCTGCATCGGCCGGGCAAATCCTCAAAGTGAGATGGTTCCTGGATACAAGCACGTATCCAGTTGGTCATGTCTCTCTCCACTCGGCAACGCTCACCGGTGGAGGTGCTCCTCCGACCCCAGCACCGACGCCAACGCCAACCCCAACACCGACGCCGACGCCAACGCCGACACCGACACCGACGCCAACACTAACTCCGACTCCGACTCCGACTCCGACTGCGACACCAACGCCGGGTGCGGGTTCGCTCACGGTAAGCAGCACGATACCGTCGGCAAATGTCGATCTGTCGGTCGAAGGAACTGCCGACTGGGCACATTGGGGACTGACCTCGGCAAGCAGTTTCAACCGCAAGAGCGGTATTATCCAACAGATCGGCAACTACACGCAGGTTGGGACAGGGACTATCCAGAGGTATGCGAATAATCCGAACCTGTACAGTTGGAGCGGCGGAGCGCCGACGGCCTCGGCGGCAAACGCGGATTCGGGATTGTGGGTGATCGGGGTGGGGAACGGTTACCAGATAACGATCCCGGCGGACACAACCACCAGGACGTTGCGGATGTATGTGGGGGTCTGTTTCACCCGCGGTCAATTCGAGGCGAGTTTGAGCGATGGCAGTGCACCGGTCTATCTGGACACATCGCTGGTGGACCCGTCAGCAACAAGCAATCGGGTCTACACGGTGACCTACCGGGCTGGATCGGCGGGGCAAACGCTGACGGTGCGGTGGACGGAGAACGCAACATTCAATTTCTGGGGCAATGTGACTCTCCAGGCCGCGACACTGTTTTGAAGCGTTTACGATTGGCAGGAAACTGAGATGTCTGAGCAAGTTCCAATGATCAGCTACGAGGCAGACGCCGTACTGAGATTGAGAAAACGAAGTTTGTTAGGCCTATCGCTAGCTGCCATGCGACCCCATCAGTGGGTAAAGAATCTTTTCATCTTCGCGCCCCTGTTGTTCGGACGTAAGCTAACGGATCTTTCGGCAGTTGGCGCGGCCTTGACGACGTTCTGCATGTTCTGCCTTTTGTCGAGTGCTCTCTACATCTTTAACGACTGGCTGGACGCAGACGAAGACAGAGCTCATCCGGAAAAACGAAATCGTCCGATCAGCTCCGGTGAGCTTCCTGTTCCGGCGGCGTTGTTATGCTCCGCCTCTCTAGCAGCCACAGCATTTTGTCTTGCGTGGTGGCTCGGCACCAGCATCGTTGTTGTTGGGGCGGTATATTTTGTTTTGATAGTCGCCTACAGTTTGTCTTTTAAGAGATTGATAGTGTTGGATTGCATCGCTATCGCGTCGGGATTTGTGCTGCGGGTTATTGGCGGTGCCGTCGCTATCAATGTCGTGCCCACGCATTGGCTGATTGTTTGCGCATTTTTGCTTGCGTTGTTTCTTGCGTTCTCCAAACGGCGGCAGGAAATGCTGACGTTGTTAAACAATGCGGTCGAACACCGGAAGGTTTTAGGTCAGTATTCGGTTGCTTATCTCGATCAGGTAAACATCATTTTGATAGGGGCGGCAATTGTCTCGTATGCTCTTTATACAGTGGCACCAGAAACGGTGGAGAGGTTTGGAACCGATGTTTTAATTTACGGCACGGTGTTTGTGATTTATGGGATGCTTCGTTATCTAGCACTCATTAATCACCCTGAAAAAGGCGGTAATCCCAGCAAAATGCTATTGCGAGACAGGCCATTATTGATAACGGTCGTGGCGTGGTCACTCTACAATGCGATCGTAATCTATCACATCACGTTAGAAGAGTTTCTGGTGTTCCTCTTTCGATGATAGCCAGACCAAATCTGCCATCGAAATAATTCCGCAATTTTTCACATACGGACCTCTTTATCAAACCAATCGCGCCGTAGCGCCGGGCTCGACACACGCCGGATTCCAGCACCTCGTTCTACCTTCGCCAAATTCAGCTCTGCTTTCGGCTAACCGAATCGCTCCGTTGATTCTTCTGCGTTCAAAAAAGAATAGAACCAATCTGCTTAATTCCTGGGGCATTATGACCGGATAAAATCAATTTTAGTGTTGACTTTTCCGCAATGACAGGGGTTTACTATAATATGCATCGGAATATGGCGTCATGCCAAGGAACGGCGCCACACCCCACAAAGCCGTCCTCCAATATCTAAGCCACAAATATTTCCCTTCAATATCGTGAACAAGGCAATGATTTCCGATCAAGATAAGCATCAATGCCTATGAGTTTGTCGCCTGTAATTCAAAAAGTCTTCGTAAAGTATACTTTCAGATTTTGCGGCCTGCGCATGCACCATTGGATCTTGGCATAAGATCTCGGTTTTAACAGGATCGGCTTGAGATCAACACGTCGGTCCGAGAATCCTATGACTGCATATTTCTTTTGTACGACACAGTTTGATTATTAAGCAATGAAATCCATTTTTTCGACAATTCTTACGCTTTCTCTGGCTGTCTCGATGACTGCTCAAACAGTGACCGTAGGTTCCACATCCCTGCAAACCTGGAAAGGCTGGGAAGCTACATTCCACGACGGTTTGCACGATTTTCCCGCAAGCGGACAGAACTGGCACAACGCCGCTTTAGATGCGTTTGTGGATTTGGGCGGTAATCGAATTCGAACGGAGATACATTCCGGCCTGGTAGAAAGCTCGACGGATTACGTTACTCCTTATTTTGCCGATGGCAGGGATTATTCCACCAACCCTTTTTACAATAATTTTGTTAGTAACACCGTCAGAGCTACTCCGATCAATGATAATGCTGATCCGAACACGATCAATGCTTCGGGTTTCAAATTTGCGGAAATCGATAGAACTGTAGATAGCTATGTAACGCCGCTAAAGTTAAAGTTGGCGGTACGAGGTGAGACGCTTTTTTGGGTGCTTACTTATGTACATTTTTCGGCATCGAACCAGCTTCACGTCGATACGCCGGCAGAGTACGGCGAAATTATCCTGGCCACATGGCAACATTTGAATACAACCTACGGGATGGTTCCTGACGCATTGGAGATATATCTTGAGCCCGATAATGGCGCTGCACTCGTCACCTCGGCTGAGATCGCCGCAATGACCGTGGCGGCACGAAACAGGTTAGTAAACGCTGGCTTTGCGAAGCCCTATATCATTGCCCCGACAACTACGACCTCTACAGCGACTCTCGGTTTTTACCGGGGCGTCAAAACGGCAAACTCAACCGCAGCGTCATATATAGACGAAGTTACGCGTCATCGGTACGGCACGGCCCCCGACGACACGATGCTCGTTGCACTCAGGGCTGAGGTTGAAGCTGACGGAAAGAAAAGCTCGATGCTTGAAACTGATTTTAACGGCACGCTTTCAAATCTACATCAGGACATTGAAATAGGCCGTGTTTCCGCGTGGAACGGGAAGTGGATTATCGCGTACCCGACCGCGACCGACACGGGCAGTATGTACTTTATGATTAACCCTATTTCACCTTATGGCATAACAAAGACGAATCACGCGAAGTACGCCGAGCACTACATGAAGTACATCAGGCAAAACGCCGTGATGAAGAGCGTTACCAATAGCAGCAGCAATTTTCGCGGAGTCCCGTTCGTGAATCCGAACGGAAAATACGT
>JABFSB010000469.1 GCA_013140875.1 Acidobacteriota bacterium | reverse complement strand
AGCGTCGGCGGCGGTCGGAACGCCTTTCGTTTCGCATATCAGGCCCGGGATTCTTGGGGTTAAATCGCTGGCCGAGCATGCCGATCCCGATGATTGGGACCTCTCGGGCGCGTCGAACGAAGGCAAGCTCTGGACCGCGTTGCGAGAGCTTCCCGAAGCTTCGCATGTCGGCATGACAATGCCGCGATTTCTTGCTCGGCTGCCGTACGGCGAAGACACCGAACCAGCCGAAGCCTTTGCGTTCGAGGAGTTTACCGACGAAAGCGGCCACGACGAGTATCTTTGGTCGAATGGATGTTTTGCGGTCGCTCAATTGCTGGCGCGAACCTACTCCGAGTTTGGATGGAACTTTGGCGGCCGATTTGTTCAGGACGTCGACGGCCTGCCGCTGCATGTCTTTAAGAAAGACGGCGAAACTGTCTATCAATCTTGCGCCGAGGTTCAGTTGAGCCAGAACGCATCTGAGAAACTGGCTGAGTATGGACTTATGCCTTTGGTATCGTTCAAGAACATGGACCGAATACGGCTCGTAAGGTTACAGTCAATCTCTTCGTCAGTCGGGACCCTCGGCGGTCGCTGGAGATAGGCTCTAAAATTCTGCCAAAAATATTCGCGTTGACGAATAGTTTCGAAATTTGTTACTATTCGTCTGTATGAATAGTTTTATCGGTACAAAGGAAGCCGCCGAACGTCTGAAAATAAGCGTTCGAAGAGTTCAGGCGTTGATCGCTTCAGGCCGTTTACCGGCGGAAAAGATAGGAAACAGCTTCGCCATAAGGGAAAGCGATCTCAAGGTGGTTGACGATCGAAAGAACGGCCGGCCGGCAGTCAATGGTTCCAACTCAACCGAAAAAGACTGGGACGCGATTTTAGATAAATTTATAGGTTGTTTGAAGGGACTGCCTTCCGATCTCTCGACCAATCCGAAATATATGGAAGGATATGGCCGTAAAAAGTAAGGTGATCGCCGACGCGGGGGCAATCGTCGGAGCCTTGAGCCGAAGCGACCAGCACTTTCAACGAGCGGCACCATTGTTCAGGTCAATCACTAAGCCTCTATATACCTGTGAACCCGTAATTTCGGAAGCTCTCTTTCTGACGAGAAAGGTGGCAGGCGGCCAGGATATCGTTCTTGGTTTGATAGAGTCGGGAGCGTTGAAGATCGATTTTTCGCTTGCGGACCATATCCCGGAGATTCGGTCGCTGATGCGGAAGTACTCGACGACTCCAATGTCATTGGCCGATGCATGCCTTGTCAAGATGAGCGAGCTGCACGACGCTGCGATTTTTACGTTTGACAGCGATTTTCGCATATACCGGCGATTTGGGCGTCAAAGAATTTCACTTGTCGGTATTGATGGTTGAGTTTTAGAAAATGTTCGACGAAAGTTTTGATGTGATCGTTATCGGCGCGGGCCACGCGGGGTGCGAGGCGGCGTCGGCGGCCGCGTGGCTCGGTGCGCGGACGGCGCTTGTTACGATCAACCTCGACTTAATCGCGCAGATGTCGTGTAATCCGGCGGTTGGTGGGATAGCTAAAGGTCATGTTGTCAGAGAGATAGACGCGCTAGGCGGCATTATGGGCCGGGTTATCGACCGGACGGGAATCCAGTTTCGATTGCTGAATCGATCACGCGGACCGGCTGTGCAGTCACCGCGGGCCCAGGCCGATCGAAGCCTGTACCGGACCGAGATGCGGCGTGTTTTGGAAGCGACCCCGGATCTGCACCTTCGGCAAGGCGTGGTCGTTGACCTAATTGTTGAGAATAATAAGGTTATCGGCGTTGAAATGCAGGATACGCGCCGCTTCGGAGCGAAAGCGGTCGTCGTCGCGACCGGCACCTTTCTCAACGGTACGATCCACACAGGCAAACAAACCTTCTCAGCCGGTCGGGCGGGTGAGCCGGCATCGGTAGAATTGGCGAAAGCCCTTAAGATGCAGGGGTTTCCGGTCGGAAGATTGAAAACAGGAACGCCCCCTCGGCTTGATGGCCGAACGATCGACTGGGACGCGTTCGAGGCTCAGCCACCGGACGAAAAGCCGGTCGCATTCTCATTTGCGACCGAAAAGATCGAGCAGCCGCAGATCCAGTGCTTTATCGGTTATACGAGCGACCGGCTGCATCAGACGATCCGCGATAATCTGCACCAATCGCCGCTTTATTCGGGCAAGATCAAGGGCGTCGGCCCGCGCTATTGCCCGTCGATCGAAGACAAGGTGGTGAAGTTCGCGGACAAGGACCGGCACCAGCTATTTCTTGAGCCTGAAGGACATAACACGCATGAGGTGTACCTGAACGGATTCTCGACCTCGCTCCCATCATCGCTTCAACTCGAACTGCTGCGGATGATCGACGGTTTTGAGCAGGTTCAGATCATTCGGCCCGGTTATGCCATCGAGTATGACTTTGTCGATCCTCGTGAGCTTCGAGCGACGATGGAATCGACGCGGATGAACGGACTGTTTCTCGCGGGACAAATAAACGGCACGACCGGTTACGAGGAAGCCGCGTGTCAGGGCCTGTTAGCAGGCATCAATGCCGCCTTTTCCGTCCAAGGCCGAAAACCATGCACGCTAGGCCGTGACGAGGCTTACATCGGTGTGCTGGCCGACGACCTGATCCGGCACGGCGTGGATGAACCGTACCGACTATTCACATCTAGGGCAGAATCTCGGCTGAAGCTGCGTCATGACAACGCTGATCAGAGGCTTTCGCCCATCGGCCGTGATATCGGTCTGGTTGGCGATTGCGATTGGGAACGGTTCAATGCTAAGCGGGACCGCATAGCTAAATTGAGAAATGCGCTTGATGGAACGCGGTTTAAGCGTTCGTCGGTCGAATACGCGACGGTATCGCAGATATTGGGCAGCGATCTTGGGGATTCGTTTACTTTGTCGCAGTTAGCGATGAGGCAAGGCGTTAAGCCCGAGTTAGTCCATCGGATGCTGCCGGCCGAGGTGCGAAACAGTGTGAAGCAGCCGGAACTTGAAACCGCCCTCGCTGATTCGCTATACAGCGGCTATATCGCAAAACAGGAAATCGCCACTGAACGGGTCAATCACCACGATTCACTGAAAGTACCGGAATCGTTCGAGTTTGCTTCGATAGGAGGCCTGTCGAACGAGATGATCGAGCGTTTAGAGCGCGCACGCCCGCAAACATTTTCCCAGGTGAGAAGGATAGCCGGGCTGACTCCCGCGGCCGTATCCTCTGTTTTGGTCCACTTGTTCGCAAACCGCGCCAGCGATTCCGCGAAGAACTAAGCGAATGTGGCACGTGCCACATTCGCTTTCAAGAAAAGAATTAAATTCATCCAAACGTGGCACGTGCCACATTTTAGTCTTAGGGCTGCTACCTTACTCGTACAGCGTATGGTAACTTGAAATTGAGAGAATATTTGCGTTTTATGGGTCGAGTAATTGCGGTAGCGAATCAAAAAGGCGGCGTCGGGAAGACGACCACGGCAATAAATCTAGCCGCCGCATTGGCGCAGGAAAAGCGAAAGGTCCTGCTAATAGATGCCGACCCGCAGGGAAATGCCACGTCCGGTTCGGGCATCCAGCGTTCGAACGACCGAAAGAACCTTTATCACGCATTGATTACCGGCGAACCGGTTCGTGACCTGGTACTTCCTACCGAGATACCGACGATGTGGGTTCTGCCTTCGGATAAAAATCTTGCCGGCGTTGAGATCGAGCTGAGCGAGGCCGAAAATCGTGCGACCATCCTTCGCGGACTGGTGAGCGAAATTAAAGACTATTTTCACTTTATTATCGTGGATTGCCCGCCGTCGCTTGGCATTTTGACAGTAAACGGGCTCACGGCCGCCGATTCAATCCTGGTGCCGGTACAGTGCGAGTATTTTGCACTTGAAGGCGTAACTGAACTATTTGAAACACTTACACGGCTAAAGCGGGAACTGAATCCGTCGCTGGCGATCGAAGGCCTGCTTCTGACGATGTACGATGAAAGAACGAACCTTTCCACGGCCGTGGCCAAGGACTTACGGGATTTTTATGGCACCCAGGTTTTCAAAACCGTGATTCCCCGGAATGTGCGTCTGGCCGAAGCCCCCAGTTTCGGCAAACCGATACTGCAATACGATCCAAGGTCACGCGGTGCAGACGCATATATTCAGCTTGCAAAGGAGGTTATCAGCCATGGCTAGACAACCGCTCGGTCGGGGCCTGAGCGCTCTGCTTGGAGACGAGACGCCAAAGGACAGCAGTATCCAGGAATTGGGTATCGACCAGATCGAACCGAATTCCGAACAGCCGCGCTCGAGATTTGAAGAAACGGCACTCGATGAACTGGCCGTGTCGATAAAGGCAAACGGGATCGTCCAGCCGATCGTCGTAAGAAAGAATGGCGGCGGCTACCAAATCGTGGCTGGAGAGCGTCGGTGGCGGGCAGCTCAACGCGCCGGTTTGCGGAGAGTTCCGGTGGTCGTTCGCGAGGTTGCGGACGAGAAATTGCTTGAGATCGCGTTGATCGAGAACATCCAACGGCAGGAACTCAATCCCGTCGAAGAAGCCCGAGCGTTTCGCAAACTCATTGATTCTATTGGGCTTACGCAGGAAATGGTATCGACGCGCATCGGCAAAAGCCGAACGATGATAACCACATCGCTGCGACTATTGAAATTACCGGATGAGATCCTTGACCTGATCGAACATGAAAAGATTACCGCGGGACACGCCCGGGCCCTTTTGATGACGGAAGACGCGGCGGCCCAGCGGCGGGTTGCGAAAACGATCGTCGCCATGTCTCTATCGGTCCGTGAAACCGAGCGGATGATTAGGAAAGAAAGCAAGCAGAGTTTGCAAGCTGTTAATAAGACACGAGTTAAGTCCGCACGCGATGCCAATCTTATTTCGGCGGAAACGAAGCTGAGAAGAAAATTGGGCACCAATGTGAATATAATCCCGTCCAGGACAGGTGTGGGAGGTAAGGTCGAGATCGAGTATTATTCGATGGATGACCTCGACCGCGTCTATCAGACGATCATCGAGGCCGGAAAGTGATCTATATCGAAAGTGTAATTAGTTTCCAGAGGTAACGGCAGTGTTTTTGCTAATCTTCGAATCCATCGGAACATCCGAGTTGATAATGATCGGCATAGTCGCGCTGATCTTTCTCGGCCCGCGCAAACTGCCCGAGATTGCCAGGAAACTAGGCAAGATCATGGCCGATTTCCGGAATACCACGAACGAATTCAAAGAAACCTGGGAACGCGAGGTTAATTTCGACGAAGAAGCAAAGGCACTGAAAGAATTGGGAAACCTCGACGCTGAGACGACCTCACGAGCAGAACCGACAGGCACCCTACAGTCCGGGATATCGCCGCCTGAGGTGAGGAAGATCGATGCGTCAGAGTTCAAAGATGCCGCCGGGACCGAAACGGTTGAAAGCCCAGAGGCAAAAGACGAAGACCAGGACCTCGGGGCCGTAGATACGCAACAGACCCAAAACTCTCGTTCGGAAAAGAAGGATTGGTTATAGCCGGGCCGGTTTTAAGAATGGACGCACTAGACAAAAGCGAAAGCGAAGAACTGGGATCGCAAATGTCCTTTCTCGATCATTTGGACGAGCTGCGGCGAAGGCTGGTTAATTCTGTAATTATTCTAGTAATTGCGTTTATCGCTTGCTGGTTTGCTTCTCAGGCTATTTTCAATTTTCTCTCGATCCCGATCCGAAAAGCGCTTTCCGAGGCTCAGCGGCGTGAGGTGCCGGTCATCGGCCGAACCGGTGACGAAGCCGTTCGTCCGCTCAGCAGTTTACGAGAAGGAGACACCGGCCGGTACATTTTCTCCGAAGCGACCAAACTTGGAACAGGCGTTGTTCAGCCGGGCGCATCTGTAAACTCGATCGTCGTAACCGATACGGACGGGCAGTTGTCTTTGTTTACAGATGAGCCGATTTATACTAATAGTTCAGTAATTCCAAAGGGGGTGCGTCTTCCCGTCGATCTTGGACCGAACGCCGAAAATCCCGGAAGCACGGACGAAAAGCTAATCGTTCAGACCGCTCAGGAGAATTTTACCCTGTATGTCACGGTTTCTTTATACACGGCAATCGCGGTCTCACTACCGTTGCTTCTGATACAGGTGTGGGGGTTTATCTCGCCGGCCCTTTATAAACACGAACGATCTTACGTAACACCTTTCGTTGTTTTGTCGAGCATTTCCTTTGTTGGCGGAGCCGCCTTTGCTTATTACATTCTATTCCCGCCAGCGGTCAGCTATTTACTAAGTCTCGGTGCGGACTTCAGGCAGTTATTGCGCGCGACCGACTATTTCGACCTGATAACGATTATCATGCTGGCAATGGGCCTGATATTTCAGATGCCGGCAATAAGTTACGTTCTTGCACGCATCGGGATCGTTACACCGCGGTTGATGATCAAGAGCTGGAAGATAGCTTTGATCGTAATTCTCATCGTCGCCGCCGTTGTTTCGCCAACCGGAGATATCCCGAACATGATGCTGTTTGCGACCCCGATGATGGTTCTGTACGTGGTTTCCATCCTTATTGCGTGGATATTCGGAAAGAAGCGGGTCTCGGATAGTGGGGAAGCGGGTGCCTGACGGCTCAAAGTGCAACCGGAGAGACCGTATTCGCATCTTGAACTATTAGGCATAACTGTCTAAAATCCTAAATGCTTACAACTGTCCACCTCCGGTAGGATCCGGTCATATATCGAGCAGG
>JABFSB010000041.1 GCA_013140875.1 Acidobacteriota bacterium | reverse complement strand
GTCGGTACGGCGACATCGGGCGTCATAGTCTCGCGCGATAACGGTGAAACATGGGCCCAAACCGGCGGGGCACCGGATCGGGTGCCGATCAGTTCGATAGTGATCGATCCGAAACGGCCGAACTATATCTACGTCGGCTCGATCCATTCGCTTTATTTGAGTCGTGACGGCGGCCGTACATGGAACCGCCGCGGCGGCAACCTGCCACTGGGCAATTACACGAGCATTCTGATCGATCCGCGCAATTCGGACGAAGTGCTTGTCTCAAGCGCGTTGGAGAACGACGGCGGCGTTTATTATTCAAAGGATGCCGGGATGAACTGGAAACGCGTGGACTCGAAAGACCTCAAACTCCCGAGCCGGCGCGTCTGGATGATGGCATTCGATCCGGCCAATGCCGATCGTATCTACGCCGGAAGTCATTCTTCCGGAGTCTATGTCATCAACCGTAATTTGGACGTTGCCGCTCAGGCGGCGTCAGCCGTTTCGACCAACGATAAATAGTTTTTGATTGATAGTTAGTTTTAGACGGACGGTGCATCGGCACCGTCTTTTTGTTGTCCGTTTGGAAGTTGGTCGTTGGAACCTTATAATTATTACACTCGGTACTATCAATATGCAGGAAATCGGCGGTACAAAACCGGTCAGCGTCCGCGAAATTCGGATCGAAAGCCTGCCGTTTTCGTCCATCCCGTCACAAAACAAACTGTTTCTCGACTATCTGGCCGACCCGGTTTCGCTCGGACGTTTTTATCCTTCGGCCGTTGACCGGCCCATCGATATCGAGGGCCGTCTGGAAGAGGTCCTCGCAAATTACCATACTGACCGAGAACGATTGTGCAACGCCCTCGTCGGAATAAATTCTTCATTTCAGGCGTCGGACGCGACGCTCGCGAATATCGAGCTTCTCCGCGAACGCGATACCGTTGCGATCCTAACGGGCCAGCAGACCGGACTGTTTACCGGACCGCTCTATTCAATCTATAAGGCCTTGTCAGCGATCAAAATGGCGGAATGCCTTCGGCAACGCGGCGTAAAGGCGGTGCCGGTGTTCTGGATGGCCACCGAAGATCACGATCTTGAAGAAGTTTCGAATGCGTTTGCGATCGGAAGCGGCGGCGAACTGGTCGAGGCGAAACTGGACGAGGCAAAAAATCCGGGCAAACCGGTCGGTTCGGTTCATTTCACCGACTCGATAATTGAAGTGGCCGGCCGTTTCATTGACGCATTGCCGGGCACCGAATTTACGGCGGAGTTGAAGAGCGAGATCGACCGGCAATGGAAACCCGGAGCTGGTTTCGGGTCTGCGTTCGGCACAATGCTCACGCAGCTTCTCGGAAAATACGGACTGATCGTTGTCGATCCGCTGGACGAAGCGATCAAAGGCCTTGCGGCACCGATCTACGCTTCCGCTATCGAGAAGAGCGAATCGATCGTGGCCGCGTTGACCGCTCGCGGCAACGAGCTTGCCGCCACAGGCTATGCCGCGCAGGTTTTGGTCGAAGACGATTACTTTCCGCTGTTTTACCAAACGGATGACGGCCGCCGTGCCGCTCTTCGCCGAAATCCCGACGGTTCGCTGCAGGTAAAAGGCGAGCGCATCCGCTTTTCGGTCGAGGAACTGATCGCGGTTGCCGAGAATGATTCCTCGCGATTGAGCCCTGGCGTAATGCTGCGGCCGGTCGTTCAGGACTATCTTTTTCCGACGCTGTGCTATTTTGGCGGCGGTGCGGAGATCGCCTATTTTGCGCAGAACAGCGAGGTGTACAGGATCCTCGGAAGGTCCGTAACTCCGATCCTGCATCGTCAGAGTTTCACCCTGGTCGAGGCTAAACACGCCCGCACTCTTGCCGCCTACGGTTTAGAGTTTACCGACCTGTTTGCGGGCGAAGCCGCCGTGCTGCCGGAATTGGTGGATAAATTTATCGACCCGAATACCGCCCGATTATTTGGCGAGGCGGAAGAAAACATAAACGCGGAGCTGCTTCGGCTCGATCAGGCGTTGTCCGATATCGACATCACCCTCGCCGCAAATCTGGCCACGCGGCGGCGGAAAATTGTTTATCACATAGGCGCCCTGAGAAAAAAATACCAATTAAGACGCGCCGAAAAGGACGAGATAATCGGCCGCCGCGTTAGGGCGGCATTCACGGCCCTACTGCCGAATGGCCATTTGCAGGAGCGGACGCTCAACATAATTTCCTATCTCGACCGCCTGGGCACCGGCTTTGTCGATACTGTTTACGATTCGATCGATCTCGATGATAAAGGTCACCGTTTGATCTATTTATAAATGAACAAGATCAGCATTTTGCCGGATAATCTTGCGAACCAGATCGCGGCGGGCGAAGTGGTCGAACGGCCGGCGTCCGTGATAAAAGAGCTGGTCGAGAATGCGATCGATGCCGGTGCAACTCGTATCCAGATCGAGATCGAGCTTGGCGGACGCCGATTGATGCGGGTGAGCGATAACGGTTCGGGCATGGTCCGCGACGATGCGATTCTGGCGTTTGAGCGGCATGCCACGTCGAAAATACGAACGCTTGAGGACCTTGGGATGATCGCGACGCTCGGATTTCGCGGTGAGGCCCTTGCGTCGATCGCATCGGTCGCAAAAGTCGAGCTTGTTACCAAAGTCGCAGAGGAAACGGCGGCTGTACGTGTCATTATCGAAGGCGGCCGACTCATCGACGTCAAAGATGCCGCCCGTGACACGGGAACGACAATTTCCGTCCGCGACCTTTTTTTTAATACGCCTGCCCGGCGAAAGTTCATGCGATCCGAGGCGACCGAGAATTATCATCTTGCGGGAATCGTCACGCACTATGCTCTCGCTCATCCCGAGATCGCGTTTACGATGACCAACAACGGCCGGGAAGTCCTTCGCGTATCGCCGGCGAAAGACCTGCGTGAGCGTGCCTTCCAGATCTTTGGTGCCGGAATGCTCGAAAGCCTTTTGCCGGTATCGGGTGGAAGAGAATTCGTCGCGAAAGTTTCGGGTTATGTTTCCGCTCCGCGTGAACGGCGTACCAACCGCGATTCCCAGTACTTCTTTGTAAACCAGCGCTACGTCCGCGACAAGACGATCGCCGGCGGGTTGCTTGAAGGTTTTCGCTCCGTCCTTCCGCACGGTGTTTATCCGGTCGCGTTCTTGTTCGTCGATGTGCCGGTCGAGGAGATCGATGTAAATGTTCATCCGGCAAAGACGGAGATTCGTTTTCGCCGGAATGAAGCGGTCAAGGACGTGATCGCCGAGGCTATTCGAAACTCATTGGCTCGAGCCGGCATCTTGCCCGATACGAATCCCGAGGAAGAGAACATCCCGTCGGAGATGCTCAGTTCGCCTGCACCCTTCGAGCGGGAAGAGACAGCCGAACAGATGTCGATCGCGTTTCAGCATGATATTTCAATCGATCGAAGTACCGCGGCCTCGATAGGCGGCGATGGTTCCGCTGTTGTGAATGCACCCGCTCTCCAGAATGTTCCATCGTTTTGGAACGAAGCCGCGGAACAAACCGGGACAGACGCCGAGAGCGTTTCATTTGATTTTGAAGCCCGTGTCGAAGCCCGCAGCGAGACGGAGTCGGCGTTCGCTCCGGCACCCGTCATGTTGCAAGCGATTGATTTGCCGCCACTGAATTCCGCAGCCAAACTGGTTCGTTCTGTCGATATAGAAAACATTGCATCATCAAAGGTGCGGCCTTTAGCACAGCTTCACGATAGTTTCATTGTCGCCGTCGATGACGAGGGGCTGCTTCTTGTCGATCAGCACGTAGCCCACGAGCGTATTCTCTTCGACAAATTCAGACGGAAAGAATCCGACCGGGCGATAGAATCTCAGAATCTGCTCCTGCCTGAAACGGTCGACCTAACTCCCGCGCAATCCGAGGCCTTCAAATTGGTGGAAGATCAGTTGGGCGAACTGGGCTTCGGACTGATGCAGCTTTCTGGCAGGACCGTTGCGATCAAGTCGGTCCCGACTGACGTTCCACCCGCGGAAGCGCGAAATCTCTTTGCCGAGATACTCGATGTCGTAGAACTCGAAAAACGCGGCAATGCGAAATCGACTTTGCGCGATCACGTCGCGGCCAGCCTGGCTTGTAAAGCAGCCGTTAAGATCAACATGAAGTTGACCATGGAAAAGATGCAGTGGCTCATCGACCGGCTGCTTCTGACATCATCGCCGACAACCTGTCCGCATGGCCGGCCGGTTATACTCCGTCTCAGCATGAAGGATATCGAACGCGGATTTCATAGAACATAGATTGATGAATGAAAACCAACAAACAAAGGTAGTCGAGGAACGGCCGAATTCGTTTTGGCACAGGGTGTACGCTGCGGTCGTCGCTACGACCTTTGTGGTGATCACATTCCTTTGGGCTTTCTCAAAATACTTTTCTTCCTAAACCTGTTGCATGAAATTTCTTGACTGGGCAATTGTCGTCGCATACCTGATCTACGTGATATGGGACGGCATCCGAATGACCAAGCACAGCGGAAGCAAGGAAGGATATTTTCTCGCCAACCGCAGCCTGCCGTGGTGGGCGGTTGGGCTTTCCGTAATGGCGACGCAGCTTTCGGCTATTACGCTGGTCGGAACAACGGGCCAGGCCTATACCGACGGGATGCGATTCATCCAGTTCTATTATGGGCTGCCGTTCGCGATGATAATTCTTTGCGTGACGGTCGTACCGTTTTTTCACAGAGCAAAGGTTTTTACCGCTTACGAATATCTTGAAAAGCGGTTCGATGTGAAGGTGCGTACGCTCACGAGCTTTTTCTTTCTTATCTCTCGCGGACTCGGCGTCGGCACGATCATCTCGGCACCTTCGATCGTCCTGTCGATCGTATTCGGCTGGAACCTGATCGCGACCATCTTTGCCATCGGCCTCTCTACAACGATCTACACCGTATTCGGCGGGGTACAGGCTGTGACGTGGACCGACGTGAAGCAGATGTTCATCATTTTTTTTGGAATGGGCGTTTGCTTATTGGTGATCCTTTGGAGCTTTCCGCCCGGCGTAACATTTTTCGACGGACTGCATCTTGCCGGTGCGTTGGGCAAGCTGAACACGGTAGATACGAGTTTTAATCTTCAGGAAAAATACACGATTTGGTCGGGATTGATAGGCGGACTGTTTTTGATGCTCGGTTACTTCGGCTGCGATCAAAGTCAGGTGCAGCGTTTTCTAACGGCGAAGTCCGTCGACGAAGGCCGCACTTCGCTGCTGATGAGTGCGTTTCTCAAAATCCCGATGCAGTTTTTTATCCTGTTGATCGGCGTCCTTGTTTTCGTCTTTTATCAGTTCAATGCTCCGCCGATAGTTTT
This sequence comes from Acidobacteriota bacterium, assembly GCA_013140875.1. Lineage (GTDB taxonomy): Bacteria > Acidobacteriota > Blastocatellia > Pyrinomonadales > Pyrinomonadaceae > OLB17. Next base: position 1,411 of record JABFSB010000041.1, on the reverse strand, counting down.
CAACGCAGCTGAAGTTGCCAAGGCTGAAAAGGATTCGCGGTTTCAGGCCATTCAGCAGAATTTCGCGCAGGCCCACGCCGACCGACGCGAAGCCGCGATCAAATTCTCAACCGAAAGCCCCGATTTTAAGAATAATTACCTAGACGCCGATAAGAAATTCAATGACAGCCGCAAGGAAGCGGTTGCATTTATCCGTGAGACAAGTGATAAGAGCTTTAATGACGTCAATTACGTATTTCCCACATTTGTCCTTCAAAACATGCCGATGGGCGTGATTGGCCTGTTGATTGCGGCTATTTTCGCGGCAGCGATGTCTTCGATAGCCGCTGAGCTCAACGCTCTTGCAACCGCGACTACCATCGACTTTTATCGTCGACTTTTCGCACCGAACGCGACTGACGCACGCTATATCGCCGTAGGCCGCATCTCGACTTTTGTTTGGGGGATATTCGCCTGTATTGTCGCGATATTTGCCAGCAATCTGGGCTCGTTGATCGAGGTAGTCAACAAATTCGGTTCGTTTTTTTACGGCTCACTGCTCGGTGTTTTTGTGCTGGCCTTCGTTGTTCGGCGGGCCCGTGCGCGCGGCGCGTTTTTCGGACTGCTATTTGGAATCGCCTCTGTTTGGATCGCAAGCTTTTACACCAATATAGAATTTTTATGGTTCAACGTGATCGGATGTTTAGTGACGGTAATTGCCGGGTATCTCATAAGTTTGACTGTGAGCGAGAAAAACTTAACCGCGGATGGACGCGGATGAAAACAAAATTAAGAAAAATGCCTAAGAAATTGTATAACTCGGAAAACACGCAGCCATGGTCTCGCCAGGCATTTTTGTTTACCTGTGTTCATCTGTGGTTGCTTCTCTTCATTCCGATCGAAGTTTCCACGCAGATCAAACCCGTTTACGATCAAGGAGCACTCGGGCTTGGGCGGTTGCTGAAACGACTGAACACGTCGGCCAGCGTGATGATGATCGGTGCCCATCCGGACGACGAAGATACGGCATTGCTCTCATATCTGGCTCGCGGTGAGAACGCCCGGACCGCTTATCTTTCGCTGACGCGAGGCGACGGTGGACAAAATATTATCGGCACCGAGCAAGGCGAGGCACTGGGTGTAATTCGAACCGAAGAATTGCTGCAGGCGAGAAAGCTTGATGGGGCTGAGCAGTATTTTACGAGAGCCTACGATTACGGATTTTCGAAAACGCTTGACGAAGCAAAGCAGAAATGGGATGAAAAGCTGGTTTTGTGCGATGCCGTGCGTGCGATACGTATGTTCCGGCCGCTCGTGATCGTTGCACAATTCTCAGGCACACCGGCGGACGGTCATGGTCAGCACCAGTTTGCGGGATACCTTGCGCCGATTGCCTTCACTGCCGCTGCCGATTCCGGCCAATGCACCAATG
>JABFSB010000379.1 GCA_013140875.1 Acidobacteriota bacterium | reverse complement strand
TTATTCACGTTCACCGGAAACGTAGGACCGGCCGCCGGTTGTAGCCTGTATGCCGAATAGGTTAACGTAAAATAAGTTTCACGAAATCTTATTTCACTAGTGGCGGACCATACTTCTCAACAAACCGGAGAAATACTGCACGCACTTCCTGACGGCGACGAGCTGGTCGAGCGATATCGGCCGCTAGTGAACTCCATCGTCGGCCGGATTCTTCGTTCGCTGCCCGTTCAGGTTGAATTCCAGGAAGCTGTCAGCTACGGCATTATCGGCCTTCTGGAAGCAGCGGAAAGGTTCGACCCGCGGCGTAAGGTCTCATTTGTCACGTTTTCTTATTACAGGATCAGAGGCTCGGTCTTCGACGGGCTGCGTGAGATGGGGATTCTCACGCGGACGCCGAACGACAACTGGGTCAGACGTGAGGTCGTACTCAATGACCTGGTGCAAACCGCGATCGACGACGAGACCGATCGTGTATCCGGCGGCAGCCTGGAGGATGAGATCAAGGGCGTCGTAAAATACGTCGATTCGCTGGTGCCGGCATACTTATTGTCGCTTAGTGCCGAAAATGCACCGGATATAGCGGATGAACGGGAAAACTTGGGTTCTTCGATCGAATTTCGCGAGATGATGGACCTGGTCAAAGAGGCCGTTCAAAGCCTTCCTGAAAAAGAGCGCGACATCCTTGAGGCGCTCTATTTCAAGCACATGACCACTACCGACCTGGCCGCACAAATGGGCGTCAACAAATCCTGGGTATCCCGGCTTCATTCGAAGGCAGTCCAGCGCGTGCGGCAGCGATTGTCGATGAAAGGCATCGTAATTAACGAAATTTAGCGTGTCCCGCAAAATTTTCGAGAAACATCTAAAACCTCCAGCCGATAATCCTTACAACTAATCAGATTATCGGTCACAAGGGCCGGGCAAAAAATGGAGGAATCAAACTAATCATGGCGAACAATACAGTCAACATCAACGTCTATAACCGTACAGACTTAAATTTCGGGCCTGACGTTTTCGCGGGCGTAAACAACGCAGCATTGGACCGGCTCGACGACCGGCTCACCGGCATTTTCGATACCGGCAGATTCGACCGTGGATTCAATTATCAGAGCGGGTCGCAAGCCGGCATTATGGCCGGCGGATGTGTCGTGCCGCCGGACCCGTGCGATTGCTGCCATCCGCAGGGCATCCTTAAAAACGAGGGCGGCAAGATCACGACGCCCGGCGGTTATACGATCGAGGCAACGAAACAGCATGAGTGGGTAATCACAGGCCCTGACGGCAAGACGACGAAGGTGTGGGGCGATCCGCACGTTGCCGAAGGAGACGGCGGAAAGTGGGATTTCAAGCGCAATTCGACCTTCGTGCTGGGCGACGGAACGAAAATCAATGTGACGACCGCACCGTGGAAGGACGGCAAAATGACAGTCACGTCGGGACTGGAGATCATCAGCGGCAACGACCGCGTGAATATCACGGACATCGATAAGGGCAAGGGTGTTGTCGGACCGATCACGCAGGACGGGTTCGCACACTCTAATTGTTTCGCCAACAACGATGTGTTCGTCATGGGACGCGAAAGCGACGACTGGTCCTATCAGGGCCGTGAGGTTACCGGCAGCAAGGACGGCGGTGAGTCGTTCGAGCTTGGAAACAACCTTCCGGCGGGTAACGTCCGTCCGAATCCGGCGGGCGACGATTGGTCGCAGCCGCAACAGTTTCTGAACCAACTGCTCGGCTATTTGCTCGGGAACGGAAGCGGATCGAATAACAATACGTCATGGCAGAACGGGCCGCAGAACGGTTTCGGCTCGAATCCGTACTATGACGGACATAGCGGCTGCAGTCCCCGCGGCGGCGGATATGACAATAATTATCACCGCGAATTTATGAGAGACTCGCTTCGCCTGGTTTCGCAAATGCTGCGAATGATGGATCGGCTGCTTGGAATGGGCGGAGACTATCACATGATGCGCAACCGGTCGATCTACGCGTAAGCCGGATCAAATTTATCATGAGACGGGCGCGTTCGAGTTCTGACAACCGAACGTGCCCCGCCGCATCTAAAGTGAGTGTTACAACGCGAAATCCAGAGCGAAATATGAACGAATTACCCCTTAAAAGTGAAAACGAGCAGTATTTTGCGGACCGGCTTGAAAAAGTAGCCACCGGCCAAGCGACCATCGCTCAGGCCGCAGGAATTACCAAAGACGCCCTCTACAAGATTGCGGAAAGAGCCTATCAGCTCTTAAATCAGGGAAAGCTTGTTGAGGCAAAGCAGATCTATGAGGGATTGGTCGCGGCGGACCCTTTCGACAGCGTTTTTCATTGCCATCTCGGTGCGGTTTTGTGGCGTTCCGTTGAGGTGGATAGAGCTTTTGAGGAGTACGACGCCGCGGTGCGCTATAATTTTGCAAATACGGATGCACTTGCGGGACGAGGCGAACTCCTTGTTGCCCGAGGCGAAATTGAAAAGGGTATCGACGACCTGAGCCGTGCTTTGGAAAACGACCCGAATTGCAGCCGGCCCTCGACCCAGAGGGCAAGAGCTTTGTTATTTTCGATGCGTGAAGCCGCCAAGGCGAGAATGCAGAACTAGCAATACAATGTTCCGATCAGCGCGAATCCCGATTTTTATTTTCGCTTTTCTTTTAAGCGGGCTTTCCGCCGCCGCGCAGCCTGGAAATGGCGAGTATGTAACGGTTGAGGGACAGAAAGTCTTTGTTCCATCCGAATACATCGACCGAAGAACGCCGAGAAGAATGCCTGAAAAGCTGGCCCGCGACATCTTGAAAGGCCGGCGTGTGATCAGTTCGGGAAAAACGACGACAACCTTCAAAACCTCCCGCATAGGGACGGAGATCGCACTGTCCGGCATTCAATTCGACGAAGGCGAGCCGCAAACTCTCAAGGAGCAAATACCGTATTTTCGGGAACGGGTGGAATCGTTTAACCGCATTCTTCGCGAGAGTGCGATGCCGGTAAACGATACCGTGGCCGGGTCGGGGGCAGCCATGCTGATCGCCTTAAGGGTGCTCGGTAAAAAAGACCCGCTTGGCGAGTCGAAGAGATGGCAGGAACGATACCGGCAGATAATTCTCACAAGCGAGGCATATCAGGGGCGTTCCGACGAAGAGCGGCAGGCAAATTACGAGATCGAGGCCTTTTTCTCCGTCGAAGCTATCAACGAGATGCAGAAGGCAAAGACCGCCAGAAACGCAGCCGAGCGTGAGACGGCCCAAAGAAAAGCTCGCGAAAACGCCGAGTCGGTTTACCGGCTTTTAACCGAAGGCTGGCCGCAAACCGCCCGCACGGCTGCAAAGAAGTGACCTGACACATCGGCCGTCGAGGAACGGCACATCCGGAGGACCTTATGGCGAAATTAGCAGGCATCGGCACCACGCCGAGGGAAACGGTCAACATCAATCCGGGAAATGGCGGACAGCCGACCGGAAACGGACAGCAAACGCAAAATACGCAGGGCAACATTCCACCCGTGGCCGATGGGCAGCCTTATGAAACCCAGAATAATGGAAATGGCCAGAATGGCGGCGTCCAAACCGGACCTGTCAAACCTGTCGGACCGGGAAACACCAAAACCGAGGTAAACCCGGTCATTGACGCCGGGCCGAAACCGGAGCATGGAGTCCAGGTCGGGCCGGGACCAAGGAATGGCCAAGGTCCGGGCCCAGGGCCGAGAGGGCCGCAGGAATACAAAATACGGGGCCCTCGCAATGGTGAACTATCAAACCCGCGTTGGTCGACGATCCTCACGCTGCCGCTTCCCGATGAAAATTCCGTGTTCGAGCACGACCGGGACTACGAAAACCGCCGGAGCGATGAAGCTCGTGATCGTCAAAATCAGGAAAGCCACGCCACGAATCAGGCAAACTCGCGACGCGCCCTGATCAGGGAATATTTACGTCAGAATTTGCATGACACCATTCTAGAAACGCACACTCACCGTGGAACGAAAAGTCAGATAGACCTGCCGCGATTAACACAGACGGTTGCCGACCGGCTCTCGAGAACTTACAACGATCCGACGATCCTGAACGGTAGAAACCTTAATGTCATCACGCAGGAAATTTCGCACCTTCTCGTAAGAGAGTTCAATCCTGGTACCGGAAACCCGACTTCAGTTCCGTATGATCGGGCAGTTCAGATAGCCAGCCTTTTGCGGGCCCACATCGGGGAAGAGGCCCCGAAGGGCTTTTTGCAGATGACCGACCAGGAGATGCTCGAGGGCCTCATTTTTCTTCAACTGTGCTGTGCTCCCGGAAGTAACATCAAGGAAATGAGGGAGATAACGAGCCATAAGCCCTCTATTTTGCCGGACGCCATCCCCTGGTCGATGTTTCGCGCCACCGGTCTCTTGGCGGCAAATTTAATGAAAGAGGGAGTTCCCCCTAGGACGACCGCTTACCTCGATGCCGCGGTTCAAAGGTTTTTCAAGATGCTGGTTGTGAACAACGAGCTCGGAGTTCTGCTAGCGGCCGTCCGTCTGTCCGCCGATGCGCGTGCCGGAAGGGTGCCGATTGGAAGCATCGCCTCGCTTGTGCGGATCTATGAGCTGATCGCGCAGTTGATGATCGTGACCGAGCGGGCGATGAAGGAAGCAGCTGAGGTAGCGGCCCGCAAGCCGCCCGAATTGAAGCGGACGGACAAGAATCTCGCGTTTGCCGCTGCTTTGGAGCCGGGCGAGTCCGAGTCGGCGCTTCGACAGTATTTGGCCTTTAACCCTTCGGCGCAGGCCGATTCCGGGGCGTTCGCGTTCTTTGACGACCAGATTGCCGAGACTTCGGCCCGCATCGCGGTCGATTCGTCGCAAAGAGAGATGGTCGAATGGCTCGGCAGCGGCCGGCATCGGTTTGTTACCGAAGTCGATCTCGGCAAACCGATCGGGATCGTCATCGACCGGGCGTCCGACGAATGCTTTACGGCGTCGCAAATTCGCGTCGTTCTCGTCCGCGACGGCTCGGTTCTCGGCTGGCATATTCTAAGGTCGTGTCTCGTCGGATGATCGCTCGAGCTAAAATCGCCAGATCCTATAAAGCCAGATACCCGGAACTGTACCAATTTTTTGCCGGCTACTTTTACCAGGGATGGGTCTCAGACTACAAGTGGGACCTTTCCGAGCCTTCGTTCAAGGCGGTGGTGCGCCATTTTCGGGCGGTAAATCCACCCTCGGTCGTTGAGGCTGTTCGGACTCAATTGGACGAATTCATATCGTTCGACGCAGTTAATGAAGACGATCTGGCCGACGCTCTCTTTGAGTTGGGCAGCGGCTTCAATCCGGATTTTGAGGGACTGAGCAAATCGGACTGGCTAAAACAAATTGTGGAAGTTCTGTCGGAATCGGCCGCTGCATCGATGGTTCTTCGCGAACGGCATTAGGAGTTGGCGGCGAGCGGTGCGACGATGTCGGCTGCATCAAGCAGAGCCTGTGCCGTCTTCGCGTGAGGAGAATCAGGATTCTTGCGTATCAGTTCAAGCAGTTCCGTTCGGGCTTTTTCACGCTGCTGTCCGAAAAGTAAAGCCTCGCCATAGTGTACGCGGGCATATTCGCTATCCGGATGATCTGCGGACGCTTGTCCGCAGATGGCTGCAGCCTCCGCGAAATCTCCACGCTGGAGGTATACAGTACCGAGTCCGACCCGTGGAACTTCGGAATCCGGCATCAGTTCCGCTACACCGCGAAACACCTTCTCTGCCTCGTCGAACCTCGCCGCCTCACGAAGAATGTAGCCCGTTTCGAGCATGACCCTCAGTTGTTCTGCATCCACGGAAATTTCGCCTAAGGTCATAAGAATTAAACGGGCGCTCCCGCAGATGGCGGGAACGCCCATAATTTAAAGTAAATTAACTAAGATTTGATGTTGTTCACAGCCGTCATCTCACTGTCGTGACGCGATTTCAACAAGTTCGAGACGGTCGAAAATTCCTGTGACTGCATGCTTGATCGGTGCTGGACGGCCAAAAGCTGCATCGCCTGCTGCTGCTGCTGCTGGAGCATCTGGTTCTGGTTTTGCTGATTCAGCATGTTGGCAGTCTGATTGTACTGCATCATCTCCTGCATTTGTCGCTGCTGATCCATTAAACCCACGTACGAACCGGCGTTGGAACCGCCCCCGCTAATGACACTTCCGAGGATGCCTCCAAGCCCTGGAATTACATAATTCAAAGCTCCCCCGGCAACGCTCCCTAAAATACTGAGGAATTTATTAGGCGTCCTAGCCTTCTCCTGCAATCCGGCGTCGGGATAAACCGAGCTTACCGGAGGCAGCCTGTCAGGATTCACCGGTGCGATCAATGGATCGTTGTTAATCATGATTGTCCTATCCCCCTGCGAAAAATTGTTCGAAAGAAAAACGGAGTCCTGAAGTCTGAGATCGCTTGGATGTTTGAATGATAGCACTATCGGCAAAAAACAACTAATACTTTTCTTATAACTTTGGAAAATTAAGAGTTTATTAATTTGGACGAAAACGCTCGCCCGGCGGGCGCAAGTTTTTCGATCCTCACTTTTCGCCTATCCGCATCTTCTGAAGCGACGAAATAAAGTCCAGCGTCACATTTATACTGCCGATCACAACGCCCGCCTTATCGGCATTTTCGCGGCTTCCGTGACGCACGATCTTCTCCAGTTGGTCCCGCGTAGACACCATTCGGGACTGAAAATCATCGATCGCGGAAGAACCAGAATCACTAAAAAGCTGCCCTATGGACGGATAATGAAA
>JABFSB010000029.1 GCA_013140875.1 Acidobacteriota bacterium | reverse complement strand
GTTTAAGCACGTTGGTCGAAACGACGCTGGCACCGGCGGGAGCAAAGCGATGAGCTTCTTCCAATAATGTGAACACCGGATAGTCGAGAAAATTCTCGCTGCCCTTTTCGGCGTGTTTGCCTACGGTCAACTCGCTGGCCTTGTTAACACGTCTCAGCAGCGTGCCGACGATGACCTGCTGCTCGGTCTGTTCGATCTCGGAAAGCTGCAAAATAGTGCAGCGGCCGGGGCGATAGAGTTCGCTCAGCTCGATGTGTTCGTGCGCGTGAAAGATGCTGTCGGTGCGCTCGAACCTCGAATCGAGCCGCCACAACAAACCTTGTATGGATGAAACGTTGCCGCCGTCGCCCGCGTCCTTGTCGTCCTTGCCGTACTGTTGGTTTTGCACTTCGTCACGCAGGTCGTGGTAGCTGTAAAGATATTCACGACGGCCCTCGGCTTTTAGCTTGTCCTGCAAACTTCGAAAAGCCTGCCGCAAAAAATGCAGCATCTTGTCGGAAGTTCCGTCCGGCAGAAGGTATTTCACATCGGCTTCCGTCAGGCTGGAAAAACGGACCTTTATCTTGTCCGGCGTGAATATTTTCACCTCCGGCTTATAACCGTCATCGGCGGCAAATTTATCATCGCCTTGTATCGACGACATCGTGTGATATTCGCTGTGCGGATCGACGATGACGACCGAGGCGCGGTTGTAAGGCTGCATCAGCTCTTCGACGAGCACGCCGGCGGTGTAAGATTTGCCGGCTCCGGTCGACGCGAGGATCGCAAGGTGCGTCGATACGACATCTTTTACCGAAAGAACTATCGGCACGTCGCCGGGTTCGCGAGTAAGTAAACTGCCGATATTTGCCGAGCCGGTATCGTTCGCACGCTTCGGGCTGAGCATGCCGCTCAGGGTTTCGCTCGAAGCTATCCGGATCGGGTCGCCGGGCTGCGGCGGGATGCGCGGATTAACGAAATCGCCAAGCTTTTCGCTAAAGTAACCAATCGTCGCGACCGTTACCTCGTAGATCTCAAGATCGCCGTCGATACCGATCATCGAAGCGATTGCCGATGGCGGTGTACCCGGATCGGCGAGAAAAGAATCCGGCAGATTTCGGACGAGCTTCCGAGCCGTAATTGTTCCGACGATCGAGCGTACTTCGTCGCCGATGCGTGCATCGTAGTAAACAAATTCGCCGATGCGCGTGCGGTCGTTATCGCGCGTGATGAACAGGAATTCGTGCGGGAGCAGCCCGGGTCCTTTAACCGTTCCGGTCAGCGTGTCGTTTTGTTTTTCCATTTCGCTTGTTTCGAATTATAGTCGAAAATCAGGTTTTCACGGACTGCGGTGTCGGAATGGTCAAAACTTACATATCATCAGCATAATTTATCGGTTCGTCACAGGTTCGTTGTGGATATTTTCGTTCCAGTGGTAAAAGTACAAAAGAATGAGTCTTGAATCAGCCTTGGACAGGAAGTATCTGAAGTGGGTCGCCATTTGGGGTGTGTGGACCCTTTTCGGGTTTTTCTTTACCAGTCAGGTCGCGTTGCAGAGCCAGTTGTCCGAAAATCCCACGCCGTTCTGGCGCGTGTTGATGTGGCAGCTTTTCTCGGGATACGTTTGGTTCGCGATCAGCCCGATAATTTTATTTCTTGGCCGAACATTTACTTTTGACGACGGCAAATGGAAGACGAGCATTCCGGTCCATCTGGTCGCGAGCCTCGTGATCGCCGTTGGCCAACTTTCCATCGACGCATTTGTGCTTCCGAAACTCGGCTATATGCGGCGGTACGAAAATTCTTCGTACTTCGAGATATTCAAGATTTTCCTGTTGGTCAACGTTCATTTCGGGGTCGCGATCTATTGGGGAGTTCTCGGCGTTCAACAGGCGATCAAGTATTACCGCAAGTATCGCGAGCGCGAACTGCGTACATCACAGCTTGAGGCGAGGCTTGCGACTACGCGGCTGCAAGTTTTGAAAATGCAGCTTCACCCGCATTTTCTTTTCAATACGCTGAACGCGATCTCCGAGCTGATCTACCGCGATCCGGAATCGGCCGAGCGGATGATCTCGGACCTTAGCGACCTGCTTCGAATGTCGTTCGAAAATCTTGAGGTGCAGGAAATACCGCTGAAACAGGAACTGGAGTTTCTTGAGAAGTATCTCGAGATCGAGCTGACACGGTTTCACGACCGGCTTAAGGTCGGTATGAACATTGCTCCGGACACCCTGGACGCAAGAGTACCGAATATGATCCTGCAGCCATTGGTCGAGAATGCGATCAAGCATGGAATTGCTCCGCGTGCGACCGGCGGACAGATCAATATCGAAGCGGTGCGTGAGAACGGCCACCTCGCACTGACCGTCAGCGACAACGGGTTGGGCGTGCCGTTCGGCGACGTCGAACATTTGACCGAGGGTGTCGGGCTTTCCAACACCCGCCGCCGGCTGAAGCATTTATACGGCGAGAGCCATTCGTTCAATCTAAAAAATGACGGAGGATCGGGGCTGGTCGTAAATCTTGTTATCCCCTTTAACGAATCGGTTAACAGGCCGCGGCAAGGCGCGGTGCAAAACGAAGATCCAGGCGAATGAAGATCAAAACGCTGATAGTCGATGACGAGCCGTTGGCACGCGACCGCGTGAAGCGTTTCCTGCGCGATGAGCATGACATCAATATTGTCGGCGAATGCGGCAACGGCCGCGAAGCCGTGACGGCGATAAAAGAGAAAAAGCCGGACCTTGTCTTTCTCGATATCCAGATGCCGGAGAAGAATGGGTTTGAAGTGGTCAAATCGCTCGACGCTGGGACTATGCCGTCGGTAATTTTTGTAACCGCGTATGACCAGTATGCTTTGCAGGCCTTCGATGTACACGCACTTGATTATCTGCTCAAACCATTCAACCGCGAACGTCTGCACAAGGCGGTTTCGCATGCGCGTGACCAGATCGAGACAAAGCGAATGGGGAATCTGGACGAGCGGCTCGCCTCACTGATCGCGGACCTTCGAGGTGAAAAGAAATACCTCGAACGGTTGGTGGTGAAATCGGTCGGCCGGGTGTTTTTCATGAAGGTGGACGAGATCGATTGGATCGAGGCGGCAGGGAATTACGTTAAGCTCCACTCCGGCCGCGAGGCGCACATGATCCGCGAGACAATGAACGGGATCGAAGCAAAACTCGATCCGGACAAGTTCCTTCGCATTCACCGCTCGACGGTCGTGCACATCGACCGCATCAAAGAACTTCACCCGATGTTCAGCGGAGATTACGCCGTCATCCTTCGAAACGGGACCGAGCTTGCCCTAAGCCGTAATTACCGCGAACGGCTGCTGGAGCTTTTCGAAAATCAGGCTTGAGGGATTAGCCACAGAGCACACAGCGCGCAAGAAAATAGTAGAACTAAGATAGTTGTTGACCGGAAACACGATCCAGGGAGAAATTTATCCAATCCTGCGTAGGGCCTTTGTCTTTCTTGACCCTGTGCTCTCTGTGTTCTCTGTGGCTAAAACCGCTTCTCATCACACCGCTAAGCGGTTCGTCACAAATAGATTTCAACCTCGAAATTCTCTGACTACAATCAGACCACGGTCATTTACCTGTTTCGCACGCTATGAACAAAAAAAGACAGCTAATCGCATTCACCGCTCTGGGAATCATGTTTGTTTTCAAGGGCTACACAATTGTGATCGGACAAATCGAAAATACGGGCCGACCGAATACGTCATTCGAGGTAAAAAGTAATGAAAGCACTAATACTATTTTGTCTGTTGGTTTGCTTGGCTACGGCGACGGCGTTCGCGGGCTGGGACGAAGAGAAGGGCAAGGCCGCAATCGAACAGTTGGGCGGCAAGTTGCAGTACGGCGAAGGAAAATATAGCAAGAACGTCGTTGGTGTCGACCTAAGCAACACCGCCGTAACGGACGGCGACCTTCGCCACCTGCTCAATTTTAAGGAGCTTCAGCATCTCGATCTTCGCCTCACCAAGGTCGGCGACCCGGGTACGCAGTATGTCGGGTTTCTTAAGAATCTGAAGACGCTGAACATGTTCAAAACAAATCTTGGCGACGCCGGTCTGGAAAGGCTTCAGAACTTAAAGGGCCTTGAAACGCTGCTGATAGGCGGAACGAAGATCACGGACGAAGGCCTGAAGAACGTCGAGAAGTTTTCAAAGCTTAGAAAAATGAGCGTTTTCAGGACCGATGTTTCCGACGCAGGATTGAAATCCCTGGAAAAGCTGACCGCGCTCGAGGTGCTGGTGATCGGCGAATCAAGGATCAGCGAGGACGCGGCCCGAAAGGCTTTGCCAAAGGTTAAGTTTTCAGAACAGACTTAAAGCAGAAGTTGTGCGGCTTTACCGGTTCGCGGTATGCCGCACTATTTTTCCAAACAATGTGACAATGCCGGAGAAGAGTTATGCGATCCATATCGTTGGTTTATTTGACTTTGCTTTTACCGATCAGTATCGCCGCCCAGGTTCCGACGGTTGCGGTCGTTACGGCTGAAATGCGTTCGGCCGCAAACGAAGCCTATCAAAAACAGGATTGGCCCGCCGCCGCCGAACGATATGAAAAAATAATTAAGATCGAGGAGAAAAACGCCGGTGCCCGTTATCGATATGGTACGGCCCTGCTCAATCTAAATCGCAACGCCGATGCAGTGCGGAATCTCGAAATGGCTATGTCCATATCGCCGAATCCGATTTTTGCTCTTGCCGCGGCCCGGGGCTATGCCCGCACCGAGAACAAGGAAAAAATGTACGAGGTGCTCGAAAAAAGCATAACGCTCGGCGGCATAGCGCCCGAATCCCTGACCGGCGAGAAAGATTTTGCATCGGTCCTGAGCGAACCAAAATTCGCCGATTTCGTTAAGCGTTCGGACTTGACTGTAAATCCATGCAAGGCAAAGCCGGAATTTCGCCAGTTCGATTTTTGGATCGGCGAATGGGCGCCGAAAAATGTGCAGGGCGTAACCGTGGGATCGAGCAGCATTCAGTTGATCCTCGGAAGCTGCATAATTTTCGAAAATTGGTCGACGCCGGTTTCCAGTGGCAAAAGCTTTAATCTATTCGATACGCGCGACGGCAAGTGGCATCAGACCTGGGTCGATGACAAGGGGTTGATGACGCATTACGTCGGCGGACTGGTCGATGGCAGGATGGTGCTTACGTCCGACACGCTCGCCAATGGGAAGAAGACACTGGCGAAAATGACATTCTCAAAGTTGGACAACGGCGATGTCCGCCAGCACGGCGAGAACTCGAGCGATGAGGGCAAGACCTGGACGACGACGTTCGATTTTATTTACGTTAGAAAAAAATAGGGGCCTGCTCTCAATTTGCCGTCCGCGCCAAAATCGTAAATGTTTTTCGCGTGCTAATATCTAAACAATAATGATGAAAAAATTAATCCTGTTTTTGTTACTGTTCGTTTTTGCGGGTTCCGCAATCGCGGCCGACCTCAAATCCGGCGAAGACCTTGTTTCCGCGATGTACAAGAAGTATTCGGGCAAATGGTACAAGACGCTGACGTTTGTTCAAAAGACGATCACACACAAACCGGACGGCACGACCGAGGCCGCGACCTGGTACGAAGCCATCAATTGTCCCGGAAAGCTGCGGATCGATTTCGACCCGGTTGAAAAAGGCGACGGTCTTTTGTTTGCGGACGGCAAGATTTTTTCGTTTCGGGATGGAAAAACCAACGCGGGTCGACCATTTGTTCATCCCTTGATGGTGCTCGGCTTCGACGTGTATATGCAGCCGGTCGAAACGACGATTACCCAGTTGAAGGATATGAGCATCGACCTTTCGACGATCCGTCAAGAGGACTGGCAGGGCAAACGCGTATATGTGGTCGGAGCGAAACAGGGCGACCTCAAGTCTCCGCAGTTCTGGGTGGACAAGAAAGATCTTCTCTTCGTCAGATTGCTCCAGCCGACCGGGAAAGAGAAAAAGAGCACCGCCGACACCCGGTTCAACAAATATGTAAAAGTAAAAGGCGGCGGATGGGTCGCCGCTGAAGTGCTGTTCTTTGTCGACGGAAAACCGGCGACGACTGAAGAATACTCAGACATTCAGGTCGGGATGGATCTAAGCGCGGATCTGTGGAATCCTGAAAAATGGATAAGCGTCGATAAGACTTATTTCAAAATAAAGTAAGAGCGCGATCTGACAGGTTCCGACTGAACCGCCGTTTGCATATTCCCTCTGTCCGAATACAATTGAATCACCTTAATTTCCCTGGAGAAAAATATGAAGCGATTCGTTGTGTCGGTTTGCGTCCTGCTGTCTCTCTGCATTTCCGCTTTTCCCATCGATATGAGCCGCGAGATCGATGCGGCGTCGGCCAAGCTGCTGCCTAAAATAATCGAATGGCGTCGGCATCTGCACCAATTTCCGGAACTAGGCAATCACGAAGTTAAGACCGCAAAGTACGTCGAAGACCATTTGCGTAAGCTCGGACTCGAAGTTCGCACCGGCGTAGGCAAGACCGGAGTCGTCGGCATTCTTAAAGGCTCACAGCCCGGGCCGGTTATCGGTTTGCGTGCCGACATGGACGGCCTGCCCGTCACCGAACGGAACTCGCTGCCGTTCGCGTCAAAAGAAACGGCACAATTTAACGGACAAAACGTCGGCGTAATGCACGCCTGTGGGCACGACACCCACGTTGCCATCCTCATGGGCGTGGCAGAAATCCTGTCCAAGATGAAAGCCCAGCTCGCCGGCACGGTTGTTTTTGTGTTCCAGCCCGCCGAAGAA
>JABFSB010000292.1 GCA_013140875.1 Acidobacteriota bacterium | reverse complement strand
ATCATAGGGCGGCCGATTCGCAGATCGTTTACGGTGAGTTCGGCGGATTTGAGGTGCATGATTTCGGGATCGCCGCCGCGTCGAACAATACCGCACGCGTTTTCGAGCTGCGGACGCAGGGCGATCATTCCGACTTCGCGGCCGACAACGAAAATGCTTTCAACACTTTTTATTTTCTGCTCACCGGCCGAGCGAATCTAACGTCCGATCATTTCGGCGAGCACAAACTCACGCCCGGCGACGCCATCCTCATCCCGCCGCACACCAAATACAACCTCAACGCGTCCGCAAACTCCGAGATCTTGTGCGTCGAGATCTGATCGCAAAGCCTTCACAAGAAAACACAGAACCCAGCCGCGAAAAATGCGGAAGCCCCGCCGCGAAAGATGCAGAAGCCCGCGCGAATGATGCAGAAGCCCGCGCGAATGATGCAGAAGCCCGCGCGTAAGCAAGGGCGTAACATCCAACGTTTAGTCGCGACGGGTGCGAAAACGGTCAACATTCACGTGAAAACGGTCATAATTTGCGTGACAACGGTCATAATTCGCGTGAAAACGGTCATAATTCGCGTGAAAACGGTCATAATTCACGTGAAAACGGTCATAATTCGCGTGAAAACGGTCATAATTCACGTGAAAACGGTCATAATTCGCGTGAAAACGGTCATAATTCACGTGAAAACGGTCATAATTCACGTGAAAACGTTCATAATTCCCGTGAAAATGACCAACATTTCTTTTAATTTTGGCGGAGAGCGAGAAAGTCAGGCCGATCTTTCCGATTTTGAGATCGTCGTGCCGGGTTTTGTGGTGGTCATTTCTTCGGCTCGGGTGGTGCGGACTTTTCGATTATGTTGGCTCCGGCGTTTTGGGTGATGATCGGGCGTTTTCCGTTGGCGTATTTATAGTATTTGACTTCGTTTTCCTCGCCGTTGAAGACTATCTCGGCGAACGCGCCGCCGTTGATCTTGTTGCGGTCGCCGTTGATCATCAGTTGCTTGCACGAGCCTTTTATCTCGACCGTATAGCCGTCGCCGTTGACCGTCACTCGATTATATTTGCCGCAGTTGAGCGGCTCTTTGCCGCGTTCGCGGTTTACCACGAGCGTCGGGCCGGACTCAGCCGTCTCAACATTTATTACGTCGGCCGGATCGATCGGTTCTTCAACCTGTTTTTTTATTTCCGGCGTCGGCGACGGATTGTATTTCTCCAAACCTTTCTTCGTCATGCCGCTCTGCGGATCGCAGCCGGCCGCAAAGCAAATAAGAGTAAGCGTAAAAATAAATGCAAGAGGTTTCATCATAAGGTCACCTGGTCAAAATCGAATGTCTATCCTCGATTGTACGGCCTTTGCGCGAATTTCACGCAGCTTTTTAACCAAGTCTCTTTGACTTATTTCGATCGCGCCATGCTCGACCGCCACTTTCCGGCCGGCGGCGGTAAGATCGAAATGCGGCGAGCTCTTCGGCTGAAACCATTCACGCCGCAAACCGATGGAGACGGCAAATTCCATCAGCTCATCCACCGAATCCGCGATCAAATGACACGAAGGCCCGCGGTGCCAGCCATAATCACGAAGATTGTCGACGTAAACGGACATTTTAATGGAGAGGCCTGCCGCACCAATGCAGAAGCCCGCGCGTAAGCAAGGGCGTAACATTCACGTTGAGCATTACGCCCTTGCTAACGCGCAGGCTTCTGCATGAAAGCATGGGCTTCTGCATGAAAGCGCGTGGGCTTCTGCATTATGGTCGTTACTTTTCCTTGAAATCAAACGGAATATCTTCCTGACAGTACAATACATAATCGATCGCGGCCAAAACGTGCTTAGGTTTCCAGAGATATCTCGTGCTTGCACCTCTGGACCAGACTTTTCTATCGCCGCCGATTCCGCCTTCGGCCCTTAGTTTTCTGGTGGCGTATGCTTTAAAGTCGTTAACGATCTTCTCCGGGGCAATTGCGGCCGATACGACGGCGTGGGTATGTTGTGTTCGGACACTTAAGGCCCTGAGTAAATATTCGCGATGCACGCAGACCTCGCTTATCGCGGCAATCACTATATTTCTCTGTTCTTTGTCGAGTGTTTGAGACGGCTGTGACTGTATGTCCTTCATCTCGTCGGCGAAAGGGACGCACGGTTGAAATTTTGGCGAGCCGTACACGTTCATGTCGTTTCGACCGATCGAAAAGCGCTCGTCTCCGTGATGCCATGAACCGTAAGTTCGAAAAGTGAGGAGATATGCAATCGGAAAGTCGTTAGTTTCGTAGGAATCGAATCCGTAGTCGTCAAGCATATGATGTTAGTCCGCTTGATGCAGAAGCCCGCTCGCTTGATGCAGAAGCCCGCTCGTTTGATGCAGAAGCCCGCGCGTGAGCAAGGGCGTAACATTCAACGTTGCTCATTACGCCCTTGCTTACGCGCGGGCTTCTGCATTCGGAACGCGGGCTTCTGCATTCGGAACGCGGGCTTCTGCATTCGGAACGCGGGCTTCTGCATTCGGAACGCGGGCTTCTGCATTGGCGGGGCGTTACACGTTATAATATGCGCCGTCGTAAACCATTTCAAGCGAACCGTTCAGTCAAATATGAAACGAGTAAACAGAACCATCTGCACCGTCTTCGCTGTGCTGGCCGCCGTAGTTTGTTTGCCGGGCGGCATATCGACGCAGACAAAACCTGCCGACCTGAAGCCGACGGTCATCCTGATCTCGCTGGACGGTTTTCGGTGGGATTATTTGGACAAATACAAACCGCCGACGCTTATTTCGCTGGCGAAGAATGGCGTGCGGGCAAAATGGATGATCCCTTCGTTTCCGACCAAGACCTTTCCGAACCATTATACGATCGCGACCGGGCTGTATCCGCAGAATCACGGCATCGTCGAGAACAACGTTTTCGATTTTGGCGAGGTGTTCACGATGTCGAAGCGCGAAGAGGTGCAAAATCCCCGCTGGTGGCTGGGCGAACCGATCTGGGTGACGGCCGAAAAGCAGGGACAGCGGGCGGCGTCGTACTTTTTCGTCGGTTCTGAAACGAGCATCGGCGGTGTTTCGCCGACCACGTGGCGTACTTACAACGGCCGCGTTCCGAATATCATGCGGGTCGACAAAGTGCTCGGCTGGCTCGACCTGCCGGCGGACAAGCGGCCGACGATGATCTCGACTTATTTCAGTGCCGTCGACGACGTCAGCCATGAATTCGGCCCGGATGCGGAAGAAACGCGCTATGCCGTGCTGGAAGTCGACGGTTATATCGAACGTCTCGTCCGCGGTTTGCACGCACGCGGTATCGACAAATCGGTAAACATCATCATCGTTTCGGATCACGGCATGGCGCCTTATTATTCAAAGAACACCACGTTCCTCGACGACCATTTCGATTCCGAACTCGCCGAAAAAATCCTGTGGACAAACGAGATCGTACAAATATTTCCCAAACCCGGAAACGATAACGCGATCTTCTCAAAGATAAATTCCCTGCCGCACGCGACCTGCTGGAAAAAAGGCTCGCTGCCCGAACGGCTTCACTACAATGACGGCAAACGCGTCGCTCCGATCGTGTGTTCGTCCGAGCTGGGCTGGATGACCACAAGCCATAAACGCTATAACGACTGGTACGACGACCTCGATGAAAAAGATCATGTCCGCGGTGCACACGGTTATGACAACAAGTATCAGGAAATGCAGGCCACATTTATCGCACACGGCCCGGCTTTTAAAAAAGGCTATGCAGCGGAGCCGTTCGAGAACATTCATGTTTACGAACTGATGTGTAAAATTCTCGGACTAAAGCCCGCCAGGAACGACGGGAGCCTTGAGAAAGTGAAGTCTATGTTGAAATAGGAAGTTTCACCACAGAGGCACAGAGACACAGAGAAATTTTTGGCCGCAGATTACCGCAGATGACGCCGATATGAAGAAATTTTCATCAAGTCTACACAGTTTTTTATCCGCGTCATCGGCGTCTATCTGCGGCTAAACTATCTTTCTTCTCTCTGTGTCTCCGTGTCTCTGTGGTTAATCCACTCCGCTGCGGATGGTGATCACTGCGATCTCCGGCGGGACCATAAATCTGAAAGGAAGGATGCTCGTGCCAATTCCGGTGGTCGTGAACACGTCGATGCCGGCCGACTTCACGTGTCCGCCGGCAAACTTCTGCCCGAACATCGACGGCACCACCGGCGGGCCGATCACCGGCAGCGAGATTTGACCTCCGTGTGTGTGTCCGGCGATCAATAATTTCATTTCGTTCGAGATATTAAGCTCGCCGGTGATCACCGGCAACACGTCCGGGCTGTGCTGCAAAACTATGACATCGCCCTGTCCCTCGGTCGGGGCCAATAATCGCTGAGCGTTTTCAGAATACGCCTTCCATTCGCCGATGGTCGTATGATCGCGCAGGCCCAGCAGCCGCAGTTTTTGGTTATTCGGTAAGGTGATGACCGCAACTCGCCCGTTTAACGCCTGATATCCGACGCGCTCGATCTCGGATGCGATTTCCAGTCCGTCATACCACTCGTCATGATTCCCCAACACCGCGAACACGCCGTATTTCGCCCGCAAACCGGACAAGCTGTCCATGATTGCCGCCGGTTCCATCCGCAAACTGCGCTGTCGGACCGGTCCGCCTTCGCGCTTTTGCGAAACGAAGTCCCCTAGCAAAACGACGATGTCCCCATCCTGCTCATTCGCGATCTTTACCACGCGCTTTAGCTGAGCTTCGTCCGCTCCGTTCGATCCGCCGTGAAAATCGGAGACCGCAACAATGCGAAGCCCGTCGAAAGATGGGTTCCAGCCCTTAATCTTTATTTCGTATCGGTTGACCACAAGCCGATGCGGCTCGATAAAATACGCGTAGGCAAGGCAAAGCAAAGCGGCCAGGAAAATAGAGACCGTAATCACAGCCAATTTCTTAGTATCTATCTTGCCGCTCATGCTCGTTTCGACCGCTTTTTTCTTCGTCCGGGGCTATTCCGCTCGCAACGTTATTACAGCGATCTCGGGCGGAACGCGAAAACGGAACGGAATCACGCTGGTACCCACGCCGGAGGTGACATATACATGCTTGCCATCGACAACGGCGTGACCACGCGTAAACCGTTTGTCGTTGACGACCATGATCGGGCCGAAAATCGGCCAATTCAGCTGGCCTCCGTGCGAATGCCCGGCGAACATAACTGAGATCTCGCCCGGTGCACGCAAAAGTGTGTCGGGGTTATGCGTGATCGCAATTATGTTCTTTTTTTCCGCGATCGCGTTGAATGCTTCAACCGGGACCTCGCGGCGTTTCCACAGATCTTCGATACCCCACAGTTTGATCTTCTCTCCGCCCGCATCGATCTCGGTTACGGCATTTTCAAGCACCCTGATCCCGGACCGTTCGAACTCGGCGGTTATCTTAGGCGCGTTGTGATATTCGTCATGATTCCCGATCACGGCAAACACGCCATACTTTGCACGCAGGCCGCCGAGAATTTCGGCGATAGTGGCGACGGGCATGCGAATTTCCGTACGGTCCGTGCCGTACGGCTTGCTGCGCGCGTTGCGGTCGAACCTGGATTCGCTGACATAGTCACCGAGCAGGACGACCAAATCCGCATTCTGGGCATTCGCCTGCTCGACTACAAAACGAAGACGCTCTTCCGGTGCATAGTTCGATCCGGCGTGGATATCCGAGATCGCAACAACTTTGAAGCCGTCGAGCTTAGAATTCCAATTAGGCACCGCAAGCGTTTCTTCAACCACCGCCCACTGTCGCGGCCCGATGAAATAAGCGTACGCGACGAAAAGTCCGAACAAAAACAGTATGATCGAAATCCCGAGCCCGATTCTCTTAAGCCATTTTTTCATCTTTAGCTTTACCTGGGGTTAAAGGTTTGGGCTAAAGCCCGTCGCAACTATTCCAGATGTTCCTCCACCTAAAGGTTGAGGCAATCGAATGAGCCAGCTCGGCGGCCTACGCGAAATATTCGCTCCATCTCTTTTCGACCAGCTCCACGATGTCTTCGCGCGGCTCGACTTCTTTCGGATACCACGGCTTCATTCGAGCATCGATTACGATCGGGCCTTCGTAACCGATATGATTATTCTTGACGGTAACGGTTTTGGCGTGAATATCCGTGGAAGGATTAAATCGCGTCCACGTCGCCCAAAGGAATTTTTCGGTCGAGTGTGCGAACTCGATGTCATCGTGAAGCACGACCACTTGCCAGTCATCGAAGTTGGTTGAACCGGCGATCCGCAAAGCAAGATCTTTGTCTTTCTCGTAAGCATCGCCTTCGACAACGATGCATCCGGCGCAGAAAGGCTGGGCCCGCGAAATTCCTGCGGGAAGTTCTCCGTGAAACGCACGGGCAAGTTCACGCTTTGCTTCGCCGACGCCGATCAAGATGGCCTTGCTGCCCTGATTTACCTTTCCGCTGGCGTAATCGAGCGTGTCGAACGCGGTTTGGCTTAGGACAAACAGGTCGCGGCTCCAATCAACGCGTGCGAGAATGTGCTCAAACAGCGATTTGAAGTTGCGCAGATCTTGCGGCTTGTCGGTGAGCAGTAAAAATTTGGTTAGCGTGAGCTGGCCTTCACCCAAAATCCTAAAACCTGCCGATAAACCTTCGCGTGCGTAACGCTCGCGAACGACCGCCGCCGCCAGCGAATGAAATCCGGTTTCGCCATAACTCCAAAGATCGCGCACCGCCGGCATCACAAGTGGAAACAGCGGAGATAAAAGCTCCTGCAAATAATCGCCGATGAAAAAATCCTCCTGCCGAGGTTTGCCGACAACAGTTGCCGGGTAAATTGCGTCTTTTCGATGGTAAACGGCATCAGCTTGAAAG
>JABFSB010000121.1 GCA_013140875.1 Acidobacteriota bacterium | reverse complement strand
ATTCAAATTCGTCAGCTTCAATCAATCGCAGAACACGGTGGACCTGCAGGGGTTTCCCGAATATTGGGACGGCGCCCCAAAGATCGGCAAGCTTCGCGTCAAAACGGTTACCGACGCCAGCGCTCTGCAGGCGGAATTACAGAGCGGCGGCGTCGATATGGCACCCGTGCCTTCGAATTTGCCGCCGGACAGCATTAAGCAGATGGGAACTCTGCCGAATCTGAAAGTCGAGCAGTTTGACGGATCGAACATTCAATACGTCGGCTTGAACACGGCTTCGGCCCCGCTCGATAGAGTGAAGGTCCGCCAGGCTATCGGTTACGCCATCGATCGCGAAAAGATCATTAAGGAGCTTTTATCCGATCAGGCAAAGATCGCTTTTTCGATACTTCCCGAGGCCTCGTGGGCTTATACTCCCGGAAATACCTATAAATACGATCCGGCGAAAGCAAAACAACTGCTGAAAGAGGCCGAATATAAGAACGAACCGATTACCTTAAAATTTTCTTCGGGCAACGCGGCTTATAGCAGTTACGCCCAAGCGATCCAGAATATGCTGGTCGAGGTGGGCATCAACGTTCAAATCGAAACTCTTGACCCGAATATCGTTCGCGACAATCTCGCCAAAGGCCAATTTCAGATGAGTACCGGTCAGTGGGTGGGAGGAAACCAGGACCCTTTGTTCTTAAAGGATCTTTTTACAACCGGCAAAATACCCGGTGAGGGCGTAAGTTGTTGTAATCGAAGCCGTTATTCGAATCCGGAAGTGGACACAATTTTGAACCAAGCGATAAACGAAACAGATCGCGCAAAAGCGAAGGAATTGTATACGCGAGCCTGGACCCTGATCAGCCTTGACCTGCCGCTGGTGCCGCTTTGGTATCCCGCAAATATGATTATTGCGAATAAACGGATTGGCAACATCAAGATCAATCCCAGCGGTGATTGGGGTTTTATTAAAGATATTACTGTCAGCAATTAGAAAGACATAGTTAAGGTGGTTTCTGAGATATTGTTCCGATAATTTTCTGAGTTGGTTCACATTTTTCAGTTTGACCCACTTTAGGTCGAAGCCGCACAAATCATTGGTGAACGCTCTTAGCTTGACAAAATAACGGCAGACGCTAAAATCAAAGTTTGCCACGCGGGAGTAGCTCAGTGGTAGAGCGCGACCTTGCCAAGGTCGAAGTCGCGAGTTCGACCCTCGTCTCCCGCTCCAGTTTTAGGAGTAGGCAGTTCGCAGAAAGCAGTAGGCGGTAGAATCAATCCACCTGCCGACCGCCTTCCGCCAACTGCCTACTTTCATTTTAAGGCGGCGTAGCCAAGTGGTAAGGCAGAGCTCTGCAAAAGCTTTATTCATCGGTTCGATTCCGATCGCCGCCTCCATCAAAAAAACGTTAACCACGAAATTACACGAAAGACACCAAAGGAAAACCTCTATTTTTTTGGTAAGATGGTCTTACAATGCGTTATTGTTCAAAGCCAGTGTCGCCAAGCGGGTTGATTGCAATTGTTCTCGCTTGTTTTTTTTACTTGCCTGTCGGAGCACAACAATCTAATCCCAACTTGCCTGTAATAGTGCAGCCGGGGGCTCCGGGCCAGCCGTCACGAATGCTGCCGCCTTCGACGCGGGCTGTTCTGCCGCCGCGTTCGCAAAAAGACGTAGAGTTCATGCAGGGCATGATCATGCATCATGCCCAAGCGGTCGAGATGACCGCGTTGATCGAGGCGCGCACGGAAAACAAGGAACTGCGGCTTCTGGGAGCGCGTATCAGCCAATCTCAGTCGGACGAAATGAACTTTATGAGGCGCTGGTTGAACGCCAGAGGCGAGTCCACGTCCATGAAAATGCCGGAGATGGATATGGATATGGCGGACATGGATATGTCCAGCCATCACATGCTGATGCCGGGGATGCTCACCGCAAAGCAGATGGACGCGCTGAGAAAAGCCGATGGAGCCGAGTTCGACCGGCAATTTTTAATCGGAATGATCCAGCATCACAAAGGGGCACTCATCATGGTCAAGGACTTGTTCGACACGGCCGGTGCGGGACAGGATGCCCAGTTGTTCAACTTCGCAACGGATGTGGACAGCGGCCAGCGTGCCGAGATCAGGATAATGGAAACCAAGCTTGCTGAAAAACCGTAAAAGAAAAAATGAAAAATCGAGTATACGCCGCTGCCTTCCGTTTTATTACAACTTTCCTTTTT
Source organism: Acidobacteriota bacterium (assembly GCA_013140875.1). Taxonomy (GTDB): domain Bacteria; phylum Acidobacteriota; class Blastocatellia; order Pyrinomonadales; family Pyrinomonadaceae; genus OLB17. Next base: position 4,637 of record JABFSB010000121.1, on the reverse strand, counting down.
TTGTGTTCGTGTTTCGCCGTCTCAGGGCGGGCCCAGGCCGCGCTTGAATCGGCCCCGCCGCTGCCGGCCGGCATGACCGGTTCGAATGCGGGCGACCCGCGTTCCAAACTCTCACCGGGCGTTTACGATGCGGGTGAAGCCTCGATGGGCATCAAACACGTAATGCTTTTGAAAAAGCCGGACGCGTTTCAACTCGGCTCCGACGATCCCGCCGATCCGAAGGTGCGGACGGCGCTGGGAGCCATGGGCTTTGGCGATACTTCCAAGATTCCACCGCCCTTTCAATTGGTTTTAGCACAGCTCGCTTTCGCCAACTCGGATATGGCATTTCAGGGCAATCATCTGTTCCAGGGCAATTTTTACGGCGTCAACGTCTATGACATTGCCGATCCCGCTAAGGCCAAGTTGTTAACCTCGATTGTCTGTCCGGGCGGCCAGGGCGATGTTTCTGTTTACAAGAACCTTATGTTTATGTCGGTCGAGATGCCCAATGGAAGGCTCGACTGCGGCACCCAGGCTTTTCCGCCTCCGGCTTCGGGGCAGCAAATGGCGGCGAGTAAGGACCGTTTTCGCGGAGTGAGAATCTTCGACATATCGGATATCAGCAAGCCTCAGCAGGTAGGGGCCGTGCAAACTTGTCGCGGCTCACACACGCACACGCTGGTAACAGATCCAAACGACAAGGAGAACGTCTATATCTATGTTTCAGGAACGTCGTTTGTCCGTTCGGATGAAGAACTCGCCGGCTGCTCGGGCGGGACGCCTGATAAGGATCCGAATACATCCCTTTTCCGGATCGATGTGATCAAGGTACCCGTCGCGGCCCCGAAAAATGCCAAAGTCGTATCCAGTCCCCGGGTTTTTATGGATTCGCGGACCGGTGTAGTGAACGGTCTGAATAACGGCGGCTCGCATACCATGACCGGTGTTTCAAAACCGTCCGACACCGACCAATGCCACGACATTACCGTCTACTCTGCGATCGGACTGGCCGCCGGCGCGTGTTCGGGAAATGGAATTATCCTGGACATCAAAGACCCCGCCAATCCAAAGCGAATAGATGCCGTAAACGATCCTAATTACGCGTATTGGCATTCGGCCTCATTTTCGAATGATGGGAAAAAGGTCGTGTTTACCGATGAGTGGGGCGGCGGTCTAGGTGCTCGCTGCCGAGCGAATGACCCTAACAAATGGGGAGCCGACGCGATCTTTAATTTGAAGGACAACAAGCTGAGCTTCGCAAACTATTACAAGTTGCCCGCCGCACAGGGCGACAGCGAAAATTGCGTTGCGCACAACGGATCGCTCGTTCCGGTTCCCGGTCGTGACCTTAAGATACAAGCCTGGTATCAGGGCGGCATCTCGCTAATGGATTTCACCGACGCTGACCATCCGATGGAGATCGCGTACTTCGACCGCGGACCTATCGATCCTAAAATGCTCGTACTCGGCGGCTCGTGGTCGGCTTATTGGTACAACGGCCACATCTATTCGTCGGAGATCGCACGTGGCCTGGACATCTTTGAGCTGACGCCAACCGAGAATCTTACGCAAAACGAAATCGACGCAGCGAAAACGGTTCGCGTGGCGGAGCTAAATGTACAGAATCAGCAGAAGATCGATTGGCCGCGACAGTTGGTTGTGGCGAAGGCCTATGTCGATCAACTGGAGCGTTCGCAGGCGTTGCAGTCCAACCAGATCGCCGATGTGCGATCGGCCATACAAAACGCAGAAAATGGAAAAGAACGAGGAAAGCTGAAAAAAATGGCCAAGTCTTTGGAAAAGAGCTCCGGATCTATGAAAAGTGCGGCCGATACGGTGCGTTTGCAAGGTCTGGTTGAGATACTCAAGCGTCCGGCTGTTTAAGCTGGTCGATACGAACTTAACATCTGGGAGCGGCCTGATTTGGCCGCTCTTTATTTTGTCTGCAAATACTTCGAACTTTGATCGTCTTGGCGTAAAGGTAGGTGATTCCTCTATGAAGAAATACTATGCAGTTTTGGCGGCGATATTTTTGACGGCAATATGCGTTTCGGCGCAGTCGCTCAAACCCGATAGTCCATTTCCTTTGAAAGAAGGCATAAATTCTGCGACCTCCGATAGTCTTGTCGGCACGCATTATTGGTATTTTTATGCGGCACCGGGAAACAGTCTGGTCACGGTCCGGCTAAAGCAGCCGACGACGCTCTACGGAGCACAGATGAAGACCGCGTTGACGGTCACGTTAACCGATGCAAAAAAGACCTGGCGATCGACCAAAGTGTTGACCGCGAGCCCCAAAGGCTCGGAGATAACATTCGCGGCCGACAAGGTTATGAAACAGCAGACGATAATCATCGCTGTGACGCCGCCGAATCAGAACCTCATCCGTATGGGCGGCGACTATGAGATCGAGGTCACAGGCAGCGTTATGTTCAACGGTACGGCGAGCGAAGCAGACCCCGTCGTCCGCACCTACGATTCCAAGATGAACAGCTATGGAGCGACCAAATTCCTGGCGGATGGAACGATCATCGCTTCGGACGGAACCCGAGGAACATGGAAGTCTTTCGACCCGGAAAGCCGTCTATACACCGTTGTGATCGGCGCATTTAGCTTCTCGGTCCAGTATCGGGCCGGTTATGGTCTGGTGAATCCAAGCGAACCGAACCTGATCATTTTTCAAGAAATACGCCGTTGAAGGGCTAGTCTAAAACTTATCTACAACGCCGATCGAGATCGATTTTTCGTCGCGATAGTATTCCTGAAACTCTCTATGCTAAGATGCAAAGAAAGTTTGCAGTTTGTAAAGCTATCAAAAAATGAAAGAGTCGCTGATATTGATCGTCGAACCCGAACGTGGTGCCCTTGCGGAACTGACTCAGTGTTTTGCGGGCGATTACCAGGTTGTCGGAGCCAGGACGGGAAAAGAGGCTTCGGACTTTCTGGAAACGAGCGAGGTAGACGTAATTCTCAGTAATCTGAGGTTCAAGGACATGTCGGGCCTGGATCTTTTTGCTCAATCTCGAGTCACTCAACCCGAGGCTGTACGTATCCTGGTTGCCGAGCACAAAGACCTTGAAAATATAAATCGAGATATCAATGACGCCGCGATCTATCAGGTGATCCGTAAACCCTGGCACCCGACTGCCCTGCGTCTAATGGTCAGACGCGCTCTCGAAAGCCGCGAGCTGTCACGCCGTCACCGATACCTAAACCGCGCGTTGAAGTTCTCAGATGCTATTTGGGACAAAGAGATCGATACTAACCAGCCTTCGCCGCGGCAAAGCCTTGAATTCGACAAATTGGTGTTCGTCAGCGAACCGATGATGCGCGTCTGCAGTTTGGCACAGCGGGGCGCGGTCACCGATCTTCCGATCCTGATACAAGGTGAAACCGGCACGGGCAAGGAGCTTCTGGCAAGGGCCGTCCATGCATTCAGCAAACGCCGGGATAATCTTTTTCTCGTCCAGAATTGCGGAGCTCTTCCCGACGAGCTTTTGCAGTCCGAACTCTTCGGTCATAAGCGCGGCGCATTCACCGGTGCGATCAGCGACCGGCTCGGCCTGTTTCCGGCGGCAGACGGCGGCACGGTTTTCCTCGACGAAATATCGGATGTGTCACCTGCGTTTCAGGTAAGCTTGCTGCGCTTTCTTCAGGAAGGCGAGGTAAAACCGATCGGCACGGAACGGACCCGCAAATGCAACGTGCGAGTTATTGCCGCGTCTAACCGGCCGTTGAAAGGCCTGGTCGAATCGGGAGAGTTTCGACGCGATCTTTACTACCGCCTGCGCGGTTTCGAGCTCAATCTTCCTGCTTTACGGGAGCGCGTCGAGGACATTCCGGTGTTGGCCGAGCACCTCGCCAATCGTTACGCCGAATCGATCGGTCGACGCATTCCGGGAATTGCGCTCGACGTGATGCGGCGTCTCAAGGTCCACACATGGACCGGAAACGTGCGTGAGCTTGAAAACGAAATGCGGCGAATGGTTGCCCTGGCTGAAAATGGCGAGTTCCTGTCCACAAAGCATCTTTCCGAGGAACTTGCGGTGATCGAAGATCCCAGGTCGACCGCCGACCTGAGTTCCGCGCAGCGGTCTCTTATGAATAGCGGCGCAACTCTGAAGGAAACCGTAGAGCGGATCGAAAGGCAGCTAGTTTCGCAATCACTCATCCGAAATAAATGGAACCACAGCAAATCGGCGCGTGAGTTGGGTTTGTCCCGCGTCGGTTTGACCAATAAGATAAAACGCTATGGTCTCGAACAGGTTTTGACTCGGGCCCATTCGGCCGGAGGAGAAAATGTCGACTGAAAAGGACAATGGCGGTAAGGATGAACGTGACGTTCGATTTCCACCTCTAATTCCACATACAGATGTAAAAGGCGAAGATTTTGTCGATCTCGGAACTACTCCGCTGGCTAAGCAGCTTGGCCTCTCGCCCGAGCAAACTAATGGACACTGGTGCAGCCGCTGCCGGGGCATCTGGTTCGGTTACACACTCGAAACTCAGTGTCCTGTCTGCGGCAATCGCCGCGGCTGACGGAATTCCCTTCCAATCTTCTGCAAAGAAGGTTTGCATGACATCACGAATGCAAACTTAGTTTCCATCCCAAAAAAACGTGCATTCCACGGGCAATGCAGTAAAACGCTGCCTCA
>JABFSB010000077.1 GCA_013140875.1 Acidobacteriota bacterium | reverse complement strand
CGTAAGGCGCATCGCCTACAACTACAAGTTTTAATTCCGTCTCGACCTTTCTGAAAGCTTCGATGACCATCGCGGCGTTGTTTTCCGGTTCAAGCCGTGAAACATATAGCAGGTATTTCTGCGGCTCGACGCCGTGCTCGGCTACCGCGGCGGGATCGAGATTTCGCTCGACGTTCGCTCCGTAGGCGATCATCGTCGATTCCTTGCGGTACTCTGTTAAATAATAATCCTGAATCACCTTGGCGTCCGTCACAACCTCGGTCGCAAACCAAACGGAAGCCCGCTCGCCGATTCGATAATAAAGGCGGCCGAGCCAGTTCCATTTTTTTCGCTTTCGCTCGAGGCCATCGACATTCACCGCCACCGGCGTTCCGGTCCACGTCATTACGGGAACAAGCGGAGAGTTCGCCGCATTGCACACAAGAACAGCGTCAAACCTTTTAGATGCAGCATTTATTGCGGAAAAAAAAGTGTGGACGATAGTGTCCAGATACTTGTGTCTGATTGTCGGCAGGACCTTTAGTCTCACTCCTTTGTATTCCGTCAGGCCGCGGTCGACGTGATGCGAGCGGCAATAGACCGTAACGCAATGCCCGCGTTCGACCAATCGCGTCGAAAGCTCTTCCGCGAAAGTCTCAAAACCGCCGTAGTTCGCCGGAATGCCGCGCGTACCCAGGATTGCCAACCGCATTATTTTCACGGGATTTTCCAAACTTTCAAGATAGGTTATTGAGGTTTGAGATTCAACATTGCTCTCTGCAATACTGTGACCGAACCGATGATCGATATCATGATGTCCACGTTTAACGGCGCTCGATTCCTGAGCGAACAGATCGATTCGATCCTGTCGCAGGACCACGCGGAATTTCGTCTACTGGTTCGCGACGACGGCTCTTCGGATGACACGATCGGAATATTGAATGCGTACGCTTCTCGCGATAGACGCGTCGTGCGCCTGAACGACGAACTGGGAAATCTGGGAGCTTCCGCTTCATTCTTTGTACTGATCGCTCGGTCGGAAGCCAACCTTTTAATGCTCTCAGACCAGGATGATGCCTGGCTGCCGGACAAAATTTCGCGAACGCTCGACCGAATGAACGATCTTATCGAACAGCACGGAAACGAAACTCCGCTGGCCGTTTTCACCGATCTAAAAGTTGTAGACGAAAATCTTGAGGTCGTAAACGAATCGTTTTGGGAGTATCAAAAACTCGACCCTTCGATCTCGCGGGATTGGCGGTCGCTTCTTGCACAGAACGTCGTAACCGGCTGTACCCTGATGATAAATCGAGCATCGAAATCCGCAGTTCTGCCTTGTGAACTCTCGGGAATGCAACACGATCACTGGATCGCGGCAAAGATCGCCAAACTAGGACACATCGGCTTTGTGGCCGAACCGACGGTGCTTTACCGTCAGCACGGTGCCAATGTGGAAGGTGCCAGAAAAGTCGACCTGTTTTACCTTTTTTCAAAGATGCTGAAGCTGCCGGCCGCTATCTCGGCGTACCGCAGAACCGCACGAACTTTCGGCGACATCTCGGCCGCCCGACTTATAGGTAAGAAACTGGCCCTCAACCTCAAGCGCCTTTCCTGACGTTGACGCGTTGCCCTTTTCTTCGTTCCGCAAGATAATAAGCTTTAGAGATGAAGTTTATTTCCGACATTCGGCTGCTTTTACTTGCGATCTGGCTTGGTGCCGCGATCTTCTTTATTGGAGTTGCCCAAAGCTCCTTTGCCGTACTGCCGACTCGCGAGTTGGCGGGAACCGTCGTCGGCCGAACGCTGACGATACTGAACGTTAGCGGTCTCGGGATTGCCGTATTGTTGATCCTGACTTCGCTGATTGTTCGTAAAGAGGCAAATCGTTTCTGGCTGTGGGTTGAGCGGTTTCTTATGCTGATCGTGGCGGCGGCGTGCGCTGTAGGGCAGTTCGTGATCGCTATTTGGCTGCAATTCACAAAAGCGCAAATGGGCGGCAAGCCGATCGACGAGGTCGCCGCTGACGATCCGCTTCGCGTTCAGTTCAACAACCTGCATCTGTATTCAGAGTGGGTTTTGATGACGGCAATGATCGCCGCTCTTCTTGCGTTTTTCATTATTGCCAACCGACGGCCGAGCGTGTTGGCCGCCGGCAAATCGTCGACAACTACGACCGACCCTTTCGATTTTTCAAAAGAGTTTGTAAAAAAATAGTCCGTATGGAGATCATCGAAAATCTTTCGACCTACTCAAGCCGCATTTCGCGATGGAACGGCGACGAACGCCTCGCCGGCTACCCGTTCGTTGAGAACGTAAATGCCCCGTTCACACCCGTTCGCCGCGCTTTGCCTATGCTCAATCTGGCTCTTGTTTCGACGGCAGGTGCCTGCATCGACGGCACGGAGCCGTTCGACGTTTCATCGCGAGGCGAAGCACGTTTTGACGAAATCCCGATCGAGGTCGAAGCCGCCGATCTGCGATATGCCGCAAGTGGCTACGACCCGACGGCCGTGAAACAGGACCGCAACGCCCAGGTGCCCGTCGACCGCCTGGCCGAATACGAAGCAAATTCCGTGATCGGAAAACTAAACAGCGTTTGGTGGAGTACGAGCAGTTTTATCCCGAACGCACAAACGGTAGCGGAAGAACTGGCCCCGAAACTCTCAGAACGCCTTGCCCGTTATGAGGTAAACGCGGCCCTGATCATTCCGGCGTCACGGCTTTGCCACCAAACAGCCGGCTTGATCGCCCGACGGATCGAGGCCGACGGAATTCCGACGATCGTTATTTCGGTGGATAAATTAATGAGCGAGCGCGTGCGGCCGCCGCGAACCGCCTATTACGAAGGCGATTTCGGCACCGTAGTCGGCCCGGCCGATTGGCCCGAATTCCAACGCCGCGTTCTGGACGAAACGCTGCGCAATATGGAAACTTTCGACCAGCCTGGCATTCGCAAACTTGCGGTCGATATCGAATCGAAGGTGGAAGCAGCAAGAGGCGAACGCTGAAAAAGGGTTTTAAGGAATTATTCGCTATTCGTTTTTCCTTATTCGTTATTCCGAAATGGTCGGAGCTACCTAAATTGCGGTCTGCCAACTTTTTATTCCTTCGATGGGATAGATAAGCATCAGAAGATTCAGCAGCAATCCGTCGCGGATCCAAAGTAAAAGAACCATCTCAACAAATGCAAAGAAGATCAGCGACTTCCACCAGCCGAGTTTTGCCGCGATCCAAAAGCCGGCCGCACACGCGATCAAATCCCCGACCGAGTTCATTATCGAATCGCCGAAATAATCGAGCGACGCCGTATTCTCGCGATATTTCTCAATGACATAGCTCGAGTTTTCGAAAACTTCCCACGCGGCCTCGATTGCGGTCGCCATCAGAAACCGCCATTCGGTCTTGAGCCTTGAAAATATCATTCCCGTAAGCCAAAAGAACAAGACGCCGTGAAGGATGTGGGTGAAACTGTATGGATCGAAAAAATGTTGTGACGTATGGCTGCTGTTCCACGCCTGGTTGATGTAGATTGCCCAGTCGCCCGACTTACACCACCAAATACGGCCTTGCGTCCGCAAAACCACAACCATCACGGCTGTCACCATAACGCTCGCAAGAATTGGCCAAAGAAGTGCTTTTCTTTTTTCGCTTTCATCCATTACTGTGAATTGTCGTCGTAATCTCTCGGATTATCAAGAAATCGAGCAGTGTGTAACGGTAAGCTGATTCCAAAACTATCCACTTGTAGAGAATGGCTTTTTGGTTCAGTGGATAGTGGTTAGTTGATGATGGATAGTAAAATCGCTGCTATCAAGCAAGACCACCAATGGATCGGAACAAGAACTTACAAATAGTTGCGGAGCGAACGCAGCCATGGGACATCGTCGTTATCGGCGGCGGGGCGACCGGTGCGGGCTGCGCGCTTGATGCGGCATCGCGCGGGCTTTCGGTCTTGCTGCTGGAACAGCACGATTTCGGAAAGGGCACATCAAGCCGCTCGACCAAACTCATTCACGGCGGCGTTCGATACCTGCGACAGGGCAATATTTCACTCGTACGCGAAGCTTTGCGCGAGCGTTCCATTCTGCTAAAAAATGCTCCTCACGTCGTCCATAAACAATCTTTCGTCATTCCATGCTACAGCTATTGGCAAAAAGCGTTTTACGGTCTTGGAATGAAAATCTACGATCTGCTTGCAAGTCGGCATAACATCGGAGCATCGCACATCATTTCCCGTGAAGAGACACTTCGACATCTGCCGAGTTTGAAACAGCAAAACTTACGCGGCGGTGTGCTTTATTACGACGGACAGTTCGACGATACGCGTTTGCTGATCGATATTCTTCGCACCGCAAATATGCGTGGAGCCGTTGTTCTGAATTACGCAAGGGTGATCTCGCTGACGAAAGACGCCGAAGGAAAAATATGCGGACTTGGATTCGAGGACGGTGAAACCGGACAAAAATTTAGCGTCTATGCCAATTGCGTGATCAACGCGACCGGAGCGTTCTGCGACCCGGTGCGCCGGATGTCCGACGCGAGTGCGGAAAGCATAGTCACTTTTGCCCAGGGAATTCACCTCGTTTTCGATCGCAAATTTTTGCCGTCGGACGCGGCGCTGATGATTCCAAAAACCAGCGACGGCCGCGTGCTTTTTTGCATTCCATGGCACGATCACCTGCTTGTCGGCACAACCGACACCGCCGTCAACAAGGCGGAGATCGAACCTGGGGCTCTCGAATCCGAGATCGATTTCATCATCGAAACCGCCGGCGTGTATCTTGCTTCGAAGCCGACCCGTAGCGACATACTAAGTGTATTTGCCGGGATTCGGCCCCTGATAAAAAGCACTTCGAACACGAAGACTTCGTCGATCTCACGCGGGCACGATCTGTTCGTAGACGCGTCGGGCCTGATCACGATCACCGGCGGCAAATGGACGACGTATCGCCGAATGGCTGAAGATGCTGTGGACAGGGCAGTCGAGGTGTCCGGCCTTGAACTACGCCGTTCGATAACCGACGACCTTCCAATAGCCGGAGATGATGCAGACGCGACCGATGATGGTGAGCAGTTACATCCCGATCTGCCCTATACGCGCGAAGATATAGTAAAAGCAATTCGCGAAGAAATGGCTCGAACAGTCGAAGACGTACTGGCCCGGCGAACGCGTGCACTTTTTTTGAACGCAAGAGCCGCAATTGAAATATCGCCACAGGTCGCCGGGATAATGGCTGAGGAACTCGGCCGAGATCAAAACTGGATCGACAACGAGATCGCCACCTTCAAAAACCTCGCTTCTTCTTATTCGCGTCCTTCGCGTAATTCGTAGGCAAAAAATTGGACGGCTCCAGAAGTACGATTTTCTACAGAAATCGCTTCCTCTTATTCGCGTCCTTTCGCGTAATTCGCGGGCAAAAATTCTTATTCCGTCGAAACCACATCTTCCCCTTGCAAGGCCGCGTTCAGAGTGTGCCAACTCAAACTCGCGCATTTAACCCGTGCGGGAAATTCCAAAACCCCGGCAAATATTTTTAGCTTGCCCAGATCATTGTCCTCAGTTTCGATATCAAGCTCACCTGTCACCATCTTGTGAAACTCATCAAAGATCGCCTCCGCCTCGTGCTTTGTTTTCCCCTTCACAGCCTGAGTCATCATCGACGCCGAAGCCTTCGATATCGCACAGCCCGACCCTTTGAACGCAACGTCTTCGACGCGGTCACCGTCCAACGAAACATAAACCCGCAACGCATCGCCGCACAAGGGATTCTTGCCATCGGCATATTGATCGGCATCCGCAATCTCACGAAAATTTCGCGGATTCTTGTTGTGCTCTAAAACTACTTCCTGGTATAGATCGTTTAATTCTGACATCTAATTCTTTAGGTTGTTAAGATTTGCCAAGTCAAACACGCCGGCGAAAAAGTCGCTAATATCCTGATCAGCTCCAACCTTGAGTAAGGCCGTCCCGTGCCCACCTTTCGAAAAGACATTTTGGCCGTATAAGGGATTATCCACTCTGATAGGATTCAGTTTACGAACGGCATCAGCCGACTCCTTATCATCCTCTGCCGCGAAGAATAAAAGCTGCCGACTGGGATAATCAGCCTCGAATTTCCTTACGGCAGGCTCGGTCTTTAGATTCCCGAAGTAATTAAGTCCTGGCGAGAGCAGGGCTACGGCAGCGACATCTTTGTGCTCGGAGGCGTAAATAATCGCAAGGCTGCTGCCGTAGGACGCCCCAATTATACCAACACGCTTTGCATTAACGTTTGGCTGTTTCAATAGAAACTGAAACGCCGCATCGACATCGCCGAGCATTGCTCTTACATCTGCGTCAGTCCGACCCGCCGAGACGGTTGAACCATCTGCCCTGTGTGTCGATTCACCAAAGCCACGACCATCGACGGACAGAACGTTAATATTCCTCGCCTGGAGCTTTTTCGCTAGATCGTCATATGAGTGCCGGTCACTTTGCCACTGGTGAAGAAGTAAAACTGCGGGCGAATTTGGTTTTGGTGCGGGAAGATATGTACCAATAATCTTTACCCCGTTGGACGAATCGATCGTGACCGACGCCGCCGTAAAACTCGGACCTGAATTTGCATCGGCGCTAGTATTATTCGCCGCATTATTGGGCAGACTAGTGACAGCTTGCCCACCACAGGACGAAAACCAAAGAGTCGTAACTAAAAGAAATGACAATCTCACGCAAAAACCTCGATCACCTTCTGCACCGCGTCCGCCAATTTATCAACTTCTTCCCGCGTATTGTAAAACGCAAAACTCGCTCTCGCTGTCGCGGGAACGTCGAAGAACTCCATCACCGGCTGCGCGCAGTGGTGGCCGGCGCGGATGGCGATGCCTTGTTGGTCTAAGAT
>JABFSB010000093.1 GCA_013140875.1 Acidobacteriota bacterium | reverse complement strand
AAACGTCCACGATATCCGCGAGTATGCCGTCGATAAACACAAGATGACGGACGACCGTCCGTTCGGCGGCGGCGACGGAATGGTGATGAAGCCAGAGCCGATCTTTGCCGCGATCGAGCATCTGCTTGGCACTAGCGAACGCGAGAATTATCCTGCCGGAACAAAGGTCGCGTTGCTTTCGCCGCAGGGTCATCCGCTAAAACAGCCGTTTGTAAAAGCGCTGGCGGATGAGACCGAGCATTTGGTCATCATCTGCGGCCGGTACGAAGGCGTCGATGAACGAGTTAACGAGTCGCTCGTGACGAACGAGATATCCATCGGCGATTACGTCCTGTCGGGTGGCGAACCGGCGGCCGTCGTGCTGGTCGATGCGATGGTGAGGCTTTTGCCCGAAGCGTTGGGCAGCGATACGTCGGCCGAGAACGATTCGTTCTCGAACGGCCTGCTCGATTGCCCGCACTACACCCGGCCGGCGGAATTTCGCGGGATGCGAGTCCCGGATGTGCTTTTGAACGGCAATCATGCCGAGATAGAAAAGTGGAGACGCCAAAAAGCGTTAGAGAAAACAAAGGTCATGCGAAGTGACCTGTTAGAAGGAGAAAATGGTGAAATGTGAGTAAAGTGAAAAGGTGGAAAAGTGAAAAGGTTGGTAGTTCTAAATTTTTGAACTTTTTCACATTTGAACCTTTCAGCTTTATTGACCTCTGGCCGAAATCGATATGAACCGTTTAGATCTGGTTGAGAACACACAAATAAGAGAAAACATTCCCGCATTCCAATCCGGCGACACCGTCAAGGTGCACGTCCGCATCAAGGAAGGCAACAAGGAACGTCTTCAGGTTTTTGAAGGCATCGTCATCGCCCGCAAACACGGCGGCGTCCGCGAGACGATCACCGTCCGCAAGGTAAGCTTCGGCGTCGGCGTCGAACGCATTTTCCCGCTCCACGCGACGGTCGTCGACCACATCGACGTGGTCCGCCGCGGCAAGGTCCGCCGCGCAAAGCTCTACTACCTCCGCGACCTCCGCGGCAAAGCTGCCCGTATCAAAGAAAAAGATACCCGCAATAAAGCACAGTCGGCCAAATAGATTTCTTTTAACTATTTACGATTCCTAAAAGTCGCCAACGGCGACAAATATTAAAGCCTGGGGTGCAGCGAGCAATAGCGAGCCAGCACCCCAGGTGGGATGTTCAATGGATTCTCGGTCGCTGTAGGCGACCAATGGCGGTTGCTCGCCTACAGCGAGCGGACGTGTTCTGCCATTTAACCCAGGGTTCCGCCAGAAAACGGCTCCACCCTGGGCTTTAATATTCGTCGCCGTCGGCGACCCGCTTCTTCGGGCTCCGCCCACCTATTTGCGGAAATGCTCCGCCTTTCCGGCCCAGTTCACCTTTTAGCCATGCGGCTATGCCGCTCGATCCGAGGAAGCATTGGTTCAAAGTTTGCTTTCGGCTAAAACCGCATTTCTTGGAGGGTCACTGTCCGCAAGCTTAAAGCTCGGGGCAATTTATTGTGCGGAGGTCGCCCGATGAAGCGGCGGCATAGTCGCAGAAGAGTTGTCGTAACTCCCGTTAAGGCCGAGGGAGACTATTGAGAGCCGCTCTTTCCTCGAAGAGGCCTTGCAGGATGGTCATATTACCGGCAATCGAGAACCCATCATAAGTTCCGTAGAATCGCAGTTTTACCCTTTGAAAATAGCTCGTGTTTGCCGAAACTTCAAATCGCAAGTCTCCGGTAGTGCCACGATATAGATTGAAAACTTTGGTTCGAGCGTTACCAATAACTAGGGCGCCTTTTAATTTTGATTTGTCGCGGAATATCGATAATTCGACCGGGTAATTCTGAGTCCCAGATTGAAGGATCATATTCCATTTACCCTCAAGAGGTTTGGCGACTAAAATATTCGCTGGCCTTCCCGTAGAGTCGGTTATCGACTCCTTTAACTCAAACGCCTCTTTATTATCAGAGTTTTTTGACAGAATGATGTCCAGATGTTCAATCGCTTTCGTCGTCTCGCCCCTAGCTGAATAAGTCTTCGCGAGACCAAATTGAGCATCGAATGAATTCGAATCCCATTCGATTGCTTGCGAAAAAGCCCTTATAGCATTATCCAAATCGTTCGTCGCAAGAAACTTCTTTCCCAAATCCACGAACGCGTGTGCATTCTGCGGGTCCTTAATAAGTTGACGTTTCAAGGAGTCAATTTCCGAGCGTTCCGAAAAGGGTTCAAGCGGAGAGACTGGTTGTGACTGCAAAACCGCCGGCGGTACCAAATTGACTTTCCAGTGTTCGCCTGTCGATAAATTTACGCCGACTAGATCCTCAAGTTTGAAGAAGATACCGTCCAAAGACACGAACGGTTCCACCAAATAGCCGCCGAACGCCAGTTGGATGCTTTTATCATTCTGCGATGCTTTAGCGGGAGTCATTGCCATTGAGGCATTTTTGCTCAAAGGACTGCCTCCGGCTACGATCAAGCAAAATTGAGTGCCTGATTTGGGGCTCAACACTGGGATACAGGTGCTTGCGCCTCGATACTCGATCTGAAATTCAAAATTCCACATCTCGCGGTCGGCATCATACTCCCATTCAGTGGGAACTGGAGACTTAGGCAGATAGTCGTAGAGGAAATAAATCTTCTCCGTGAGGTTGTGCGTGCCGATAGCAGTTTCCTTACCGAGGTTCGCACGTCTCCGCTCCCAATCAGCTGTTTTCTCAAACTTACCCTTTATCAGCTTATTCTCGTTTTCGACCAGAGTTGTAAACACTTCTTCAATGTCTGGACAAAAGAGACTTGATTTACAGTAATTTGATCCTGCCGGTCGGTTGTTTCGCCCTTGTTGCTGTACATCTTTTTTCTCAGGGCCGACATCCAGGATCACAGCTTTTGACGAAAAATCACTGTTTCCAAGGGCGTTCTGACGGTCAGGGTGCAATGAAGAATTCGACTCCAGTTTTATGAAGTTCCCGTGCAAGAATCCGGCCGTAGATTTTCTGTCTTTTAGTCTTACGACAAACCAGCCCGGTGTTACGGAAGGAATTACCAATAATCGTGTGCCGATTGCCAATCGCGTTATTACCTTCCCGTTTTCTGAAGCACTAACGCGCAAAGCGGCGTTTTTTACTACTCTAGCTTCAAGTGGTTGCGACGACTGTGCATGAATAGCTAGATAGAACAGAAGGTAAAGTACGAGAACTATCCCGAACGTGGAGCTTTTAGTCAGCAATTTCTGCATATGGGCGATAAATTAAGAGTTACAAATTGCTTTGCGTTAAAAGAATTACTTAGGGTGCCGCATGTAAATCCTCGTCGGGGCGAAACCGCCTCATCTTTCGAGTCCGGGTCAAGGTCTTTTTGTGCGGCAGAGGGCGTTCTCGTTCTGGTTAAATTTCCATGCCAAATGGCGGGCCAGATGTTAGCGATCAACCTAAGCTTCCAATAATATTTTCGGATTTTTTTGGACAAATGACAAGAGTTTGAGGCTGGCGCCGTAGGGGCTTCCTGCGTCCGCGTTCGCTGGAATGGAACTGTTTTTGGCGAGTTGTTGAGATATGTGGCGAAAACGGTTTGCGATATATTGAGCCGGCACGCTGATTTGCTCCTGGTCTTGCCGACCCAGACGAATCCTTTCTGAATTCAGTAAATGTTCGACAGATCATAGGTCGCTGTAGGCGACCAACGGCTATTGCTCGCCTACAGCGAGCGGCTGCGTTCTTTGCGGCTTACCCAAGGGTTCCGCCAAAAAACGGCTGCACCCTGGGCTTTAATATTTGTCGCCGTTGGCGACTCGCTCTTCCGCCTTGTCTCAGGCGAATCCTTTCCGAACTCAGGTCTGTTTTTGTCCCATCTACAATATCCTTGACCAACTACGCAACACATGCTAACATCCGAAGCGGCGGGTGAGGGCTGTTCTTCACTGAGGATCTTTGAAAAGTCAGCTAGAAATCGGAAGGTCGTCCCGGAAGGCCGCGTGTCGCGGACGACCCAAAGTGTCGCAACAGGACAGATGCGGAAGCCCGCGCGTGAGCAAGGGCGTAACGGGCAACGCGAGTTGAAGCCTGGGACGCGGGACATGCAGAGGTCCGCTCGTTTGCGGGATACGATGCTCAATGTTGAATGTTACGCCCTTGCTTACGCGCAGGCTTCTGCAACGAAGTGGTGTCCACGGCGTAATTGTTGTATTAACTGGCGTTACGGCGAAAATGCTCGCTTTTGTTCCGCTCTGTTCCGCTTGTTCCATCGCGCACGGAACGGAACAAAAATCGCGAAAACGCCGATTCTTGCGCCACCTTGCGCCACTTGCGCCAGCACGGCTGTGTGGCGCAAATGTATGGCGAATGCGCGAGTGGACGCCTGGGACGGTGGGACAAAACTGTGACGTCTAAGACGAAGGGCACGAGGGTTTGGGCCTCGAACATTTCGTTGCGTTAAGTGTTTCATCGAATACGATATAGAATCTAGACCGTGAGCGAATTTCAACTTCAGGCGGCGAAACAGGTTTGGACGATCGGGTTTGATTTTGAAGATCAGGCGCGGAGCGAGGGCTTTGGCTTTATCGCGGGCGTCGATGAGGTTGGCCGCGGCTGTTTGGCCGGTCCCGTTGTGGCGGCGGCGTGTATTCTCGATCGGGAGAAACCGCTTCCGGAAGGCTTGAACGATTCGAAGAAGTTGACCGCCGATCAGCGCGAAAGGATAAATTCCGAGTTGATCGGAACGGCTAAAGCGTTCGGTATCGGGGCGGTCGAAGCGGATGAGATCGACCGGATAAACATACTTGAGGCGACGAAAAAAGCCATGTTTCTGGCCATACAAAACCTCAGTCCGGCGGCGGATTTTCTGCTGATCGACGCACTGCAATTAAAGCTCGTCCGCTTGCCGCAAAAGGCGTTGATCAAAGGCGATTCGATATCGGTTTCGATCGCCGCGGCGTCGATAATCGCTAAGGTCTATCGTGACGATCTGATGCGAAAGTACGAAGAACAATACCCCGAATACGGTTTCGCCGGACATAAAGGCTACGGCTGCGCATCCCACTTCGAAGCCATCCGTCAACACGGCCCGTGTTCGCTCCACCGGAAAACCTTTCGCGGAGTTGTGCCGTCTAAACCGCCGGAAGCGAGCCTTTTATCATGAGCACGACCGAAAATATTTTGCCGCCGATCGAGTCTGGAAAACCGCGAGCCTTTGACACGATCGTGCTTGGCGGACTGACTGTCGGGGTCCTTGATTTCATCGACGCCAGCACGTTTTTTCCGCTTTACTACGGCATCAGCGTCCAGCGCGTCTGGCACGGCGTAGCGGCAGGACTTTTGGGCCCCGAGGCGGCGCGAGCGGGCGGTTGGAACACTGCGTTGCTTGGCATTTTCCTTCATTTTGTCGTCGCCTTTGGCGTTGCGACGGTTTATTTCCTTATTAGCCGGAATATTCCATGGCTGATCCGCCATCCTATAATTTCAGGGCTTGTTTACGGGGTGTTGGCGAATTTCGTAATGCAGTATGTAGTGATTCCTCTTTCCGCTATCGGAGCCACGTCACCTTTCAGTTTCTGGCCGTTCGTAAACAGCGTTGTCGGTCATGCCTTATTGGTCGGTCTGCCGGTCGCCCTGATCGCGGCATGGTCGGCGAAAAAAGTGGATTAGAATTCGTGAGCCATAATTGAATCAACCAAAATGCCGACGCCGGGCAATAAGCAAGCATGAGTAATAGAAATACCCGTATCGCGATCTTTACAATTTTTATCCTTTTGTTCGGAACCGGTTTGGTTTCGGCCCAGACCATTACGGGCAGCCTGGCTGATGGAAAAATTGCCCGCGGGGCGAGGGCAAAAGGGACGATCGTCCTCTCTATTCCTGCGGGGCTTCACGTAAATTCGAATAAACCCAACAGCGAGTATTTGATCGCGACGACGGTCAAAATCACGGGAGTCGGATTCAAAGTCGCATCCGTCAATTACCCAAAAGGAATCGATCGAAAATTTCAGTTTTCCGAAGAGCAATTGAATGTTTACGAAGGCGAAATAAAGGTCCCGTTTTCGATAACCATTCCGCGAACTTTCCACGGGAAAACTTTGTCCGTAAAAGCGTTGGTCCGCTATCAGGCCTGTACCAACGAGGTTTGCTATCCGCCGCGAAATAAGGAAGTCGTAATGACGGCCGCGGTCCGTTGACCCTGGACTTAACATGAATGACCGGATAGACGTTTTTGAACAAATGCTTGCCGCTGAACCGTCGAATACGATGGTTATGTTCGGGCTTGCTAAAGAATACGAAAAGCGTGAGCGTTATCAGGACGTAATAAATGTCCTCAACGATTATCTGACAAAGGCCGATGACGAAGGCAACGCATACGGCACGCTTGCACAGGCCTACGAAAAAATGGGAGACCGCGAAAAAGCGATCGAAACTTATAAGAAAGGAATCGACATCGCAATGGCCCACAGCCATCCTTCGATGGCGAATGAATATAGGATGACGCTGGAATTGGATCTGGCAGAACCACCTGCGTAAGCGGGTGGCGCGGCGCCCGACCGGAAATCAACTTCATAGAATCTCAAGTCCCGGCCACCGGCTTACGCAGGTGGTTCAGCCTTTGTGCACGGGCCGACAGATGCTTTTTTGATTCTTACCGGTTTTTCCGGCTTCTCTTCGCTCACCGAGGCCTTATTGATCGCGTCGACCACTTCCATGCCTTTCGTCACGCGACCGAACGCGGCGAACTTGCCATCGAGATGAGCACCCGCGCCGACCAGGATAAAAAAGCTGGTCATCGCTGTATTGGATTCCTCGCCGCGGGCCATTGAAAGAATGCCGCGTTCATGCAGGACCTTGTTGGGTTCGTCCGGCAGCGTGCGGCGGGCACGCATTCCGATCTCGTAAGTGACTTTTCCCT